>CAXMLT010000663.1:0-4176 GCA_964194245.1 uncultured Hyphomicrobium sp. | reverse complement strand
CCCCGCCATAACGCACCGCACTACTGCCGCAACCTTGCGGCCGCGGTCATCACAGAACTCCAACATGACCCACATGACCCTCTTGATGTGCCAGTGATGCGCTAAGTCCCGACTGTCACGGCAGCGAGGTGTTCCTCGAGCTGCCGGTCGTCCATCCTAGCTCAGCGCTCTCGGGGCGTCCGTATCCGCGCGGCCTCGCCGCGACAAAAATTGCATCGGCCTCACTTGCGCATGTCGTAGGGATTTTCGCCCTTGCGCAGATTGAGACGGAGCGGAACACCCGGCAGATCGAAGGCCTCGCGCAGGCTGTTGGTCAGGTAGCGAATGTAGGACTTCGGCAATTCTTCCGGCTGCGAGCAGAAGGCGACGAACGTCGGCGGGCGCGCCGAGGGTTGCGTCATGAAGCGGATCTTTATGCGACGCCCGCGCGCGGCCGGGGGCGCGTGCCGCGAAAGCGCCTCCTCGAGCCAGCGGTTGAGGGCGGAGGTCGACACGCGGCGGTTCCAGGTGTCGTAGGCGGCAAGGATCGCAGACGAGAGCTTGTCGAGCTTGCGTCCGCCGAGCGCAGAGATGGGAACCAGCGCGACGCCCGGCACCTGCGACAGCCGATCCGTCAAACTCTCGCGCAGCTCCTTCAGCGTCTTCTGCTTGTCCTCGACGAGATCCCATTTGTTAATGGCGAGGACGAGTGCGCGCCCCTCCTGCGTGACGAGATCGGCGATGGTGAGGTCCTGGTGCTCGATCGAGCGCTCGGCATCAATGAGAACGACGACAACCTCGGCAAACCGGATCGCGCGGATGGAGTCGCTCGCGCCCAGGAGCTCGGCCGCGTCCGTCACCCTGGCTTTGCGGCGCAGACCGGCCGTATCGAAGAGGCGTACCTTGCGCCCCGACCATTCGAGGTCGCTCGCAACCGCGTCGCGCGTCAGCCCCGGCTCCGGTCCGGTGATCATGCGCTCCTCGCCGAGGAAGGCGTTGACCAGCGTCGACTTTCCGGCGTTGGGGCGCCCGACGATGGCAACGCGGATGGGTCGCGCCGATCCAGCATCAAGGCGGGCATCGGGCTCCGACTCGTCCGCAGGCTCGCCGCGCTTCCTGACGACCGGCTTCAGGCCGAGCGCCGCCAGCATGTCGGCCACGAGATCGACCAGGCCTTCGCCGTGCTCGGCCGAGATGGCGACCGGCTCGCCGAAACCTAGTTCGAAGGCGGCGTAGAAGCCCGCCTCCCCCACGCGCCCCTCGCACTTATTGGCGACGACAATGACCGGGCGCCCCGAGGCGCGCACGAGCTGGGCGAACACCTTGTCGCTCGGCGTCACGCCTTCGCGCGCATCGATCAGGAACAGCACGAGATCGGCCTCGGCGAGCGCCGTCTCGGTCTGCTGGCGCATCCGCTCGGCGATCGAACCGCGCTTGGCCTCCTCAAGACCCGCCGTATCGACGACGGTGACGGCGTTGCCGGAGAGATCCGCCTCACCCGCGCGGCGGTCGCGCGTCAGCCCCGGCATGTCGGAGACGAGGGCCGAGCGCTTGCCTGTCAGACGGTTGAACAGAGTCGACTTGCCGACGTTAGGCCGGCCGATGATGGCGATGACGGGCGTGGGCATCGGTGAAGGGGGCTCAAACCATATGGGGGCGTACTTATCGCGCATCGGGCCGCGCGATGATAGAGTTGGGGCATGAGCAAATCGCTACGAACGCCGCGCCACGTCGCTTCGCGGGTCTCGTCTAGCAGCCTCTCAGCTAGTTGAGCGCGATCAGTTTGGCGTTGTCGGTCAGGATATACATACGCCCCTGGGCGACGACGGGCGGCACGTAGACCGCGCTGCCCAGCTCCTTCTGCGACACCACCCGCCCCGTCGACGCCTCGACGCCGACGAGCGCTCCCTTGGCGGAGACAAGCCAGAGCATGTTGCCCGCAAGCGTTGGCCCCGACCAGGCGCTGGTACCAGGCAGCTTCATCGTCCACTGCACCTTGCCGTCGCGGCGCGAGATGGCGAGAAGCTGGCCCTGCGTGTCGACGACGAACACGCTGCCGCCGGCAACCCACGGCTGCTGAGTGCCGGGGATGTTGAGCGACCAAAGCCGCTCGCCCGTCGCCATCTGCGTGGCGATCATGCGCCCGGCATGACCGACGGCGAATACGGTGCCGCCGTCGATCGCCGGCCTTGCCGCGTCGCTCATCGACGTCATCTCGGAGGTCATGCGCGTGCGCGACAGGCTCTCCGACCACGCCGCCGACCCGTCGGCGACATGCAGCGCGACGAGATCGCCAGAGGGATAGGGAACCACTACGATGTCGCCTTCGACAGCAGGGCTCGCGTTGTTAATCAGGCTCGCCTGCTGAGGCAAGCCACGTACCGTCCACAGCTCGCCGCCATCTGCGCCGGCGAGGCAGTAGAACTTGCCGTCGAGCGCCACCACGAACACCTTGCCGCCAACCGCGGCGGGAGCGGAGCGCACGGGAGCATCGAGCTGCTTCTCCCAGATCTTGGCTCCGGTCTCCGGATCGAGCGCAACGACATTGCCGAACCCGCTGGCGGCGTAGAGGCGGCCGCCGTCGACGGCGAGACCGCCGCCGTAGCCACCCGAGCCGTCATCGCCGCCGCCGAGCGAGAACGCGGACAGGAAGCTCGAGCTGGTATTCTCGCGCCCGGGCCGCAGTGAAACGCGCCACAGAGATGAGCCGGAGGTCGAGAACGCGCTGACGTTGCCCTTGGCGTCGAGGGCATAGACATGGTTGGCGTACACGATTGGACTTGCCGTCACGCGGCCGGCGTTGCTCGAGCCCGACCCGGCGTCGGCGGTCCAAACCTGCTGACCGGTACCGCCGAATGCGAGATGCCCCGGCGAATTGTTGGCCAAGCCGCCCGGCTGCGCCCAGTCCTCGTTCGCAAACGGAGCCGGCAGCATGATCGGAGCGCTGGCATCCGCCAGCTCGCCGGTGACGATCGAGCTTTGCGTCTGCATCACGGCGATGCGCTTGCCGGGAAGCGGCACCGCCTTCTCGGCGAAGGGATTGAGGTCGTTGAGCTTGGGCAGCGTGGGACCGTCTGCGCAACCGCAGAGCAGAGCGAGAACCGAAAGGCTCCCGCCGAAAATGCCCCACCGCCTGATCCCACCCCTCATACGGGTCCCCTCTACTTCTTCGCTTCGGCCGGCGGCGTGGCATCCGGTGCACTGATGACGGCCGGCGCCGGTGCCCCCGGCGCGATCGGCTCGGCGGCCGCCTTTTTCCCGATCTCCGACGCAGCGATCTCGGCGAGCACGATCTGCGCGCGCTCCGCGATGCTCTGCGGCGTCTTCTGGTCGATAAGAAGCGGCGTCAACGTCGAGCGCGCGTCATCCACCTTGCCGGCCTTGAACGCCGCGACGCCCAAGAGCTCACGCGCACTGAACCGCCACGGACTGGTATCAGCCATCAGAGGGGTGAGCCGATTCTGCAGCTCGGTAAAGTCTGCCTCGCCCATGCGCGCGGATGCCGCCTGCAATGCCGCGTAGTCGCGCAGCAAGGCATCGGCATTGCCGGATTTGGCAAGTTCCTCGTAGGCGGCGATGGCTTCGGCCTTCTTGCCCTGCTTTAGGAGCACGCCCGCAAGCTGGAGCCGCGCAAGCTCGGGGTAGCCGCCGGTGCCATCGGCGACGACGGACGCGAATTCCCTTTCCGCGCTGCCGTCCTTGCCAGTGGACGCAAGCTCCATGGCACCCTCGTAGCGCTCGCCAGTCGTCTGCGCGGCGGTGACGCGCCGGTTCTCCACAAACTTGTAGCCGAGTACGCCGATCACGATCAGCGCCGCGCCCGCGACAAAGTACGTCCCGTACTCTTTCCAAAGCCGCGCGAAGCGCTCGCGCCGTATCTCTTCTTCGACTTCGCGGAGGAAATTGTCGTCCTGATTGGCCATGCCGGTGTCAGCCCCTGATCCTTGGCGCTTTTCTTATCAGAGGCCCAAGTGCGGGCGTCTGGAACCCCGCATACATAGCCGACAACTTCCGGTGCGCAAGTGATTGATTGCCCAAGGCCTAAACCGGCCCGGGGCCTCCCCTCGTCACTTGCTGCTCGGGTTTTTCGGCTTTTTCGTGGCCCTCGCCGAGTCGGCGCCGACGCGCTCCCGCGCGCGCACGGGCTGCGCCTTACCCTCGCCCTGCATGGGATAGGTGTGCTCGGGCGTCGGGAAT
>CAXMLT010000662.1:0-3651 GCA_964194245.1 uncultured Hyphomicrobium sp. | reverse complement strand
CCTGCCGCAAGAACTTGCCGATGCGTGATCGCGCTGGACTCTAATGCGCTGAACAGCCGGAGAAGGAGCCTAGGTGGGCATTCCTCTAAACCAGGTCCTCTCGATTGGAGCCTACATCGTAGGCCAGCATCTAAAGAGGCGCCGGCGTTACCCGCTCGTGCTGATGCTCGAGCCACTGTTTCGCTGCAACCTCGAATGCGCCGGTTGCGGCAAGATCGATTATCCGGAAAAGATCTTGAACCAGCGGCTTTCGGTCGATGATTGCATGGGCGCGATCGACGAGTGCGGAGCGCCGGTGGTCGTCCTCGCCGGAGGTGAGCCCCTACTCCATAAGGAGCTCGATCAGATAGTGGAAGGTGCGCTCGCCAAAGGCAAGTTCGTGACCGTCTGCACCAACGCCTTGCTCATGGACAAGAAACTCGGTCAGTACCGGCCTCATAGCCGGTTCAACTGGTCGGTGCATCTCGACGGCGATGAAGAGATGCACGACAAGTCCGTGTGTCAAAAGGGCGTCTACACTCGCGCGATAGCGGCGATAAAGAACGCGAAGGCGAAAGGCTTTCGCGTCAACATCAACTGCACGCTTTTCAGCGACGCGCAAGCAGCGCGCGTGGCGCGCTTCTTCGACACCGTGAAAGAACTGGGTGTGGGCGGCATGACGATCTCGCCCGGTTATGCCTATGAGCGCGCCCCTGATCAGCAGCACTTCCTCAATCGCGCGAAGACCAAGCAGCTCTTCCGTGACATCTTCCGCTTGGGACGCGGCGGCAAGGCATGGCCGTTCTTTCAATCGGCACTGTTTCTCGACTTCCTGGCCGGCAATCAGCAGTATCACTGCACGCCCTGGGGAAATCCGACGCGCACTGTGTTCGGCTGGCAGCGGCCCTGTTACTTGCTCGGCGAAGGTTACGCCAAGACCTTCAAGGAGCTGATGGAAGAGACCGATTGGGATGCCTACGGCACCGGCAACTACGAGAAGTGTGCCGATTGCATGGTGCACAGCGGTTTTGAGGCGACGGCGGTGGTTGATGCAGTCAGGAGGCCGTGGAAGCTCGCGGTCTTGGCATTGAGAGGCGTGAGGTCCGAGGGTCCAATGGCGCCCGAGATCCCGCTCGACCGCCAGCGACCAGCCGACTACGTCTTCTCGCAGCACGTCGAGCGCAAGCTAGCCGAGATCGAACAAGCCGAGGCCGGGCCCCAATCGCCGGTGGCAGCGGAGTAGCGCCCAATAGGCGCGACACGCATCGGCAGTGAGGCGGACGAGCTGCGGGATCTGACGGGGATTTTTGCCAAGAGAACGAAGCACCGCGGCCGCGTCCGTCGTTCCATCGATTCGCATGCCCGCGAGTGCTGCCGGAGGCAGCGCGCGGTCCTTTGGGTCGGCGACGACGCGAAGTATCGCGAATGGCAAGCCGTGTTTTGCTGCAGAGCGCCCCGCCACGTGACTTTCCATGTCGGCGGCGGCGGCACCTGTCACGTCAAACAGCCCCTGCTTCTCGGATGGGTTAACGAGTGGCCGATCGACGCCGGCGATGCGGACGAGCTCGGCCGGGCAGAGTCGCGATTGCAAACGTGCGGCCCAATCTTCGTCCGCAGGGTAGCGGGCGCTCCCATGCGTCACCTCGCAGCCGATCAGGCAAGCGCCGGGCCTCAGTTCGCGTCGAAGGGCGCCGGCCATGCCGAAGCTGATAACGCCGTGGCATTCGTTCGTGATGGCTTGCTCGATCAGCCTCTCGAGACGCGCTGCGTTGCCGCCCCCGGCGACAGCCCTCGTTTGCGGCGAACGTTCCGCGAGGCGCGCTTCCACCTGCAGACCGGTTGCTGCGATGACATAGCCATTCCCCGGTTCAATGCTCACATCCCGACCGAAACTGACTTTGCATTGGAAGCCTTCAAGTTGGCGAAGCGGGCGAGCGCCCAAAGCGGGAAGAACTTCGAATACCCATGGTAGCGCAGGTAGAAGACACGCGGAAAGCCGGTCGCCGTGAACCGCGACTCGGGCCAGAAGCCGTCATCGCCCTGGTGGGCCATCAAATAGCAAATTCCGCGCTCGACTGCCGGATGATCCATCTTGCCCGCGGCCATCAGCCCAAGCAGCGCCCACGAGGTCTGCGATGCGGTACTCGGCGCCGGCTCGTAACCTTTGTAATCGAGCCTGTAGCTGTCGCCGCCCTCGCCCCAGCCACCATCGCAATTCTGAATCGCCAGTAGCCACCGCACGGCCTTTTGCACCTCATGCGAGTCGGCATCGATGCCGGCCGAGTTGAAGGCGCACAGCACCGACCAGGTTCCATAGATGTAATTCATCCCCCAGCGGCCGTACCAGCTTCCATCCGGCTCCTGTGTTCGCCTCAGATAGGCGATGGCCTTGTCGAGCACCGCGCTCCTTCCAGGCGCGTCGCCAAGCTGCGCCAACATGGATACGCAGCGTGCCGTCACGTCGGCAGTCGGCGGATCGAGCAGGGCCCCGTGGTCGGAGAAGGGGATCTGATTGAGGTAATGATGGGTGTTGTCGGCGTCAAAAGCCCCCCAACCGCCATTCTTGCTCTGCATGCCCTCGACCCACTGCCGGCCGCGGTCCATGGCCTGCTGGTAGTCGGAATGGCGCGCATTGGAAATGAGTTTGGAAGCGCGGTCCATTGCCATAACCACGACGGCGGTATCGTCGAGGTCCGGATAGTGCGGATTGGCATATTGAAAGGCCCACCCGCCGGGCAGCACATCCGGCCGCGTCGACGCCCAGTCGCCGGCCGTGTCGAGAATTTGCAGCGGCTTCAGCCATTCAAGGCCGCGCTGTGCGCACGCCTCGGCGTCAGTGCCGCCGACTTCGAGGAGTGCATGCGTCGCGAGCGCGGTGTCCCACACCGGGGAAAGGCACGGCTGGCAGTAGGCCTCATCGTCTCTGACTATCAGAAGCTTCTCGAGCGACGAGCGCGCAACGACGAGGTCAGGGTGGTCCGAACGGTAGCCGAGCGCGTCGAACATCAACACGGAGTTGGCCATAGCCGGAAAAATAGCGCCGAGCCCGTCATCGCCGTTGAGCCGTTCGGTGACGAAGCGTTGTGCCTTTTCGATGGCGAGCTTGCGCGTAGTCTTCGGAAAATATGGCTCCAGTACGCGCAAGACACGGTCGATGGCGCCGAAGATACCCGACCAGGGCCATGTTTGATGCGGGCCCTTGGGCCAATGCCGCACCTCCTCCGGCGGCGTGACGAATAATTCTTCGATGCCAACACCCTTCTGATTGCGCGCGCGCGGCTTCAAGGCATTGAGGACGGTGAGGGGCACCAGCACCGTACGCGCCCAATAGGAAATCTTGTCGAGGTGGAAGGGAAACCAGCGAGGCAGGAGCATGATCTCGACCGGCATGACGGGAACCCCGAGCCAGGGAATCGCGCCGTATAAGGCGAGCAGGTTGCGGGTGAATACGTTGCTGCTGGCAGCCCCGCCATGGGTCAGAATCCACCGACGCGCGCGCGCCATGTGCGGGGCATCGACGCCGTCGCCGATCATCTTCAGCGCGAAATACCCTTTGACACTCGCGCTAACGTGAGGCGGTCCCTCGTGAAACAGGGGCCAACCTCCGTCCGAGGACTGAATACGTCGCAGATACGCGGCGATCTTCGCCTCGAGTTTTGAATCGATCGGCTC
>CAXMLT010000661.1:0-6419 GCA_964194245.1 uncultured Hyphomicrobium sp. | reverse complement strand
AGATGTGTATAAGAGAGAGGGGGGAGCCAGTATTGCCCGAGGTGTAGCTGTCGCCAGCGCGGCACCGCCTCAGGTGCCAGCAGCACGATCACCTCGCGGCCGCCCACCTCGACGAACTCGCGAGCGAACGCACGCTCGATCGCCGGCAGCCGCTGCGCGCTCGGATCGGCCGGCGGCGGCTGCTGCTTGAAGCCGACCTTGAGTGACTCCGAGCTCAGCGCGTCGAGCGCCGACTGGCGCCGCTCAGGCGGCGTCGCCTCCATCACCTCGACGATGGCAGCCGCCCGCTGCGGCAGCAGCATTGGCGTGGCATCGACCGCGCCGCGCAGACGCGCCATGTAGGCGAGCCCGGTGCCGACGGCGATGAGCGCGAGCAGCGCCAGGAGCACGATTGCCAGCACACGGCCGGTGAAACCGAGACGGCCCAGCACGTCAGCGCTCCTTGACCGCCGAGCACAGCATATAGCCGGCGTTGCGCACGGTCTTGATCAGCGGCTCGCCGCCGCCCTCGATCTTCTTGCGCAGGCGGCTTACCTGCACGTCGATGGTCCGGTCGAGCGGCTCGGCCCGGCGTCCGCGCGTCCAATCCATGAGCTGCTCGCGCGAAAGCACCCGCTGCGGGCGCGTGAGGAAGCACTCGAGCAGGTCGAACTCGGCGCTCGTCAGCGCGATCTCGCCTTCGCGCGCGTGCACTGCCGAACGGGACTCGAGATCGACGAGGATGTCGCCGACGGCGATGCGGCGGCGTGCGATCGGATCGGGCTCGCGCCGGCGCAGGATGGCGCGGATGCGGGCGGCGAGCTCGCGCGGGTTGAAAGGCTTGCCGAGGTAATCGTCGGCGCCCATCTCGAGCCCGACGATGCGGTCGACGTCGTCGGAGCGCGCAGTCAGCATCAGAATCGGCACGCGCGATAAGGCTCGGATGCGGCGGCACAGGCTCAGCCCGTCCTCGCCCGGCAGCATGATGTCGAGCACGATGAGATCGGGCTCGCCGATCATCGAGCGGAAGCGGTCGAGTGCCACGCCGCCGTCGCCCACGTCGACACGGAACCCCTGCCGCTGCAGGTAGTCCTGCACCAGCTCGCGGATGTCGGCGTCGTCCTCGATGACGAGGATGCGGGGGCGTTGGGGCGTGGACATGCGTGCAGCATAAGGAGCGCGGCGACCGCGGCAATTGCGTGATGCCGCGCGTTACAAATCGTTACACCCGGGCGCTCCGCCTGAAATAGCCCGGCAAAACCCGCATCCCAGTCTCCCCACCGGCGCCGCTCGACGGCGTCAGTCAACGATGAGGAGACTGGATCATGAAGCGTAACCTTACCTCGGTCGCCGGGACGCTCGCACTTGCCGCTTGCTCGTTTGCCGCGACCTCGACACTGGCCGAGGCCGGCTGGGCACGGTCGGGAGGCGGCATGGGCCCCCACGGCCGCACATGGAGCTTCGCCGGCAGCGGCGCTTGCGGAGGCGGGAGCTGCTCTTCGCACCAGGCGTTCGTCGGGCCCAACGGCGGCGTGACGACGCGCAACGGCTCGACCTCCTGCGCGGGCGGCATCTGCAATCACTCCGCGACGGTCACCGGGCCCGACGGCCGCTCGGCGACGCGCAACACGAGCTGGACCCACTACTGAGCACGACCCTCTCCGTCCATGCAGCGCATGGCTTCGCCATGACGGGGGAGAGGGTTCAACACGCCCTTCTCGACAGGAGCTTCACAAATGTCTCGCACTCCCACCCTGTGGACGACCTTGCGCGACTTCACCGCTGTGATCTTCGTCTGCATCGTCAGCGCGGTCGCGCTCTACGCGCTCGTCAACAAAGCCCACGCCGAGGGGCTTCCGCCGCTTCCGCCCGCCGCGTACGCGGAGGCTCCGGCTCCTGCGTGGGCCGCATGTCGCCCCGACGTGCTGCATTACTGCCCGAACGTGCTGCCGGGCGGCGGCCGCATCCTCTCCTGCCTCGCCGGCAACAAGGACCGGCTCACGCTCGGCTGCCGCGACGCCTTGCTGCGTGCCTGGGCCTGGAGCCGCTGAGCGACCCGATGATCGACCTCTCGCCGGCAGCGCCGGTGATGCGCCCTTTGGGCGGCTTCCTCGCGCTCACGCTGGTCTTCGTTGCCGCCGAGTACCTCTACGCGCGGCTCTCGCACCACGATGAGGACCACGACCTCGCCGAGACCGCGGCTTCGATCGGCGTGGCGCTCGGCGATCTCGTCGTGCGCATTCTGACGGGCGGGCGCGCGGCGCTCCCTTTCGTGCTGCTTTATCGCCACCGGCTGTTCGACATTCCGATGACTACGGCATGGAGTTGGATCGCGCTCTTTCTCGGAGCCGAGCTCGCCTACTATTGGTTTCACCGCGCCTCCCACCGCGTACGCTGGCTGTGGGCGACACACGCCGTGCATCATTCGGCGACTCATTTCAATTTGTCGGCGGCCGTTCGCATCGGCTGGACCGGACAATTGTCCGGTGCCTTCGTCTTCTTTCTGCCGCTCGCGTGGATCGGCTTTCCCCCGCTTGCCACAGGGGCGATGCTTTCAGCCGGGCTGCTCTATCAATTTTTCCTGCACACGGCATTTCTGGTGCGCCTTGGCCCGCTCGAGTGGATCCTCAACACGCCGGCGCATCATCGCGTGCATCACGCCTGCAACGAGGCTTGCCTCGATAAGAACTACGGCTCGGTGCTGATCGTCTTCGACCGGCTGTTCGGCACGTTCGCGGGCCCGCCGCGCGAGGAGCCCTTGCGCTTCGGGCTTAAGGGTCGGGAGGTGGGCCATAACCCGTTTAGGATTGCGCTCGGCGAGTGGCGCAAGCTGCTGGCGGATATCGCCCGAGCGCGTGGCTTGGCGGCGAAGCTCAAGACCCTGTTCGGCGCGCCTTAGGGGTCCGTTCCGTTGCCGCCGCCAGACCAGCGGCCTCAAAAAAAGTCGAGCCAGAGGCTTTTCGTCAATCCGCGCTTAACCATCCCGCGCGCTACGTCCCAATTCGGGCCCAATCGGCCCCCTAGATCGCTCCGACGTGCTCGGAGGGCCGGGGGGCTTGCGAGCGAGTGCATGCGTCTCCTGCGTAGCCTTCTGGCGGCACCCATTGTCTGCGCTGTTCTTCTCAGCGCCGGCATCTACACCCTTCCCATCCCGGCCAAGGCCGAGCAGTGGATCGGCCGCAGCGTCACGCTCGGCGGCCGCAAGGTGCAGTGTCACAACGCCCAGATCATGATCGACCGCACGCTTCCCAGCGAGGGCGGGGCCGGCGACGACTTCGTCATCCTCAATCCCGACATGCTCAACAACCAGCCGGAAACGGTGCGCATCTTCGTGTTCAAGCACGAGTGCGGGCATCTGACCGTCGGCGACAGCGAGTTCAAGGCCGACTGCTTCGCCGTGCAGCAGGGCGTGCACGAGCACTGGCTCGATCGCAAAGGGCTCGACCAGGTGTGCCAGTCGTTCGATGGGGCGCCCGAAACGTCCACGCACCCTTCTGCGGAACGGCGCTGCCGCAACCTCGACCAGTGCTACGCGGCAGCCCTTGCGGTAGAAGCCAAGGCCAATCCGCCTACAGGGACGTCGGCACCGGCCCCGGTCGCGGCCAAGAAGCCGGTGGTGGCCAACAAGGCACTTGCCCCGCAGACCGCCGCGGCTAAGCCCGTCCCTGCCATCGCACAGCCAGCCTTCAAGACGACCGTGGCCAAGGCCCCTGCTGCCAAAGCACCCGCTGCCCAGCCTTCGGTTGCGGAGACACCTGCCGCCGAAGCCCCGGCCGTCACTGCGACGGGCAGCACGCCCAACGCTGCCATCCCGCCGGCCGAAGCCTGGGGCGTGCCCGTGAACGACGAAACCGCTGCGGCGGCGCACAAGGCGGTGTCCGCTTGGCGCTGCACCGACCCGCTGCGTGTGAGCGACGCCGGCAGCGACGGCATCGCACACCTCATCGGCGAGGACGCCAAGACCGCGGCCGGCTGCCGTTGAGGCTGTAGCCCATCCTCAGGCGACCCCTTAGGGTCCCTCCCCTAGCTCAGACGCCTCTCCCTAAGCTCGGCCCCTCCTGGCCTCTCGGCGCCCTGCCCCCGTTGTCGGGGCCTGTCCTGTCAGCCTCGCGCTTCCGGCAGCGACCTCTTCTTCGGCGTTCGCGCGTGCCGGCGCCTGCGCTGGTGGCGGCAAGAGCGGCCGCCCCGGCGCACAATATCCGCACTCATGCGTTTATATCCGCACTCATGCGTTCCGTATGCATTGGCAGGAGCCATTTCTTATCGATTTATTTCGGCGCCGCCGCACTTTTCTGACGCAGCGCAATAATTCAATTTCCCTTCATTGTTGCACATAAAACAAGTTACGGAACTCTTTGTGTCTTATCCCCACAACAAATCGCAATCGTTGCTTTCCATTCGTCAATTCCCGATCAACAAATGTATCACGGGATAGGCAACATTTCCTCATTTCGTTTGTCGCCAATTCGTTTCGATACGACTTGTCGAATTCCGATACAGACACGCTTCGATTTTTAGCCGTGTTTCTAAGGATCTCGGTGTTCTTCTTGGCATTAAAGAACGGCGGAATGCCTTCCGTGTTATCCATAAAAGCGTGAAGTCCGGCGACCATAAACATGGCGTCCGGAAGGGAAATCTACGTGGGCGTTTTGGAGGTTTTGATGCGTAAATTACTTGGAATTCTGGCTGCCGCAGGCGTCATGGCCGGTATGGGCATGGCCGTCGCGACGCCAGCTGAGGCGCACGGTTGCTGCACCTATGCAAAGAAGGTGTACTATCGCACGCCGGTCGATCACGTCGTGAAGAAGGTCTCTTACGTGCGCGTCCGCAGCTATCGGACCGTGTACGTGAAGCGGCTCTATCAGACTCACTGTGGATGCCGCCGCTTCTATCGCAACGTTGCCTACTCGAAACCGGTCGTCACGGTTGTGCCGAAGGTTTCTTACGTGACCGTCCGCTCCTACCGCACGGTCGCCGCGATCAAGCATTTCCGCCGCGGCTGCTGCTGCCATCGCCTGTGGTGGTAAGTCTCGCGTAGCCTGAAGCCAAAGGGGGCACGGCTCGCGCCGCGCCCCCTTTTGGCATTTCATTTGCCCTTTTCGCTTCCGACCTTTTTTGTTTCCGGCAACTGCGGCCGGCTAATGCTCTGCTCTGGGGGAAACCGCCGCCGGCGGACAATAAAAGACGCCCGCACGCAAACGAAATCCGCGTACGGGCGTCTGATGCTGTACGAATGCTCGCCGAAGCCTAGACGGCCTCTTTCAGCTCCTTGGCGGCCCGGAAGGCCACCTTCTTCGACGCCTTAATCTTGATCGCCTCGCCGGTCGCTGGGTTACGGCCCATGCGCGCGGGGCGCTTCCTGACCTGCAGCACGCCCAAGCCGCCGATACGGATCTTGTCGCCCTTCTTCAAGTGCTTGGTGATCATCGTCACCAGGTCCTCGAGCACGGCGGCGGCCTGCTTCTTCGGAATTTCGTGCGCTTCCGAAAGCGAGGCGCCAAGCTGGCGGAGCGTGATGGTCGTGACCTTCGGAGCGGTTTTTTCAGCCATTGGATGTTTCCCTGAGAATCCAGCGCTTGTCGCGCGATGACACATCAAACTGCCACGGCCGCAGGGTGGTCCGCATACCGCGCAGGCGGCGCATATTTACAAGAATCCCTGCGATTTTCCTGAAAAACTTGCACACTACACCTAACTTTCCCCTGCAAAACGGGCCTAAAGTGCGGCTCACTTTGCCGCACCGGGCGCTACCGGCGACGTGAGCCCGAAAGCTTCCCGCAGCGTGTCCGAAATGCGCAGGGGCTTGCCCGAGACGGAAACGAGGACAACCGTCACCTCCGCTTCGGCGAGAATCGTCTCGTCCCGCCGCACCGTCTGCTGCAGCGTGAGGCTCGCCGCGCCGACCTGCTTCACCCGCGTCTCGACCTCCAGCACCTCATCGATGCGCGCCGGTTTCAGGAACTCCAGGGTGAGGCGGCGCACGACAAAAGCGGCCGGCTCCATGCCGCCGCTGCCATCGATGAGGCGGCGGTGGTCACCGCCGAGAAGCCTCAGGAAATCCGAGCGCCCGCGCTCACACCAGCGCACATAGCTGCCGTGATAGACGAGGCCCGAGAAATCCGTGTCCTCGAAATAGACGCGCACGGGCAGCACGTGCCGCCGTCCGTCCGCGTGGTCGACGAGCCGGCCGGCAAGATCGGGCCATTGATCGCGCCAGTTGGGATCGGTGGTCATGGAAAGGCACTCGCGGGTGGGGATGGGGTTGGCGCGACCTTGCGCCGATATCGCCGCGCTTGTCACCTGCCCCGACGGATGGCCACGGGGTGCGCGACGATCAGGCTCACGCCGTCAGCTCGATCATGACGATTTCGGGCGTCGCCCCGAACCGCACCGGCAACCCGCTGCACCCCAACCCCGCCGACACGACGAGGTTGCGCTTC
>CAXMLT010000660.1:0-5678 GCA_964194245.1 uncultured Hyphomicrobium sp. | reverse complement strand
CCCGCCGTGCTGAAAGCCATGCGCCGCCCCGCCGCGCAGGAGAAGACGTTGGAGCGGCTCGCGCGCTGGCGCACCATGTGCCCCGACCTTGCCATCCGCTCGACCTTCATCGTCGGCTTTCCCGGTGAGACGGAAGCGGACTTCAAACTGCTGCTCGACTGGCTGCGCGAGGCGAAGCTCTCGCGCGTCGGCTGCTTCCGCTACGAGCCGGTCGAGGGGGCCAAGGCCAACGCCCTCCCCGGGGCTGTGCCGGACGAAGTGAAGGACGAGCGCTGGCACCGCTTCATGGCGGTCGCCCAGGAGGTAAGTGCTGAGCGGCTTACGGGTTTCATCGGCCGCGAGATAGACGTCATCGTGGACGAGGTCGACGAGGAAGGTGCGCTCGGCCGCTCGATGTGGGATGCGCCCGAGATCGACGGCTCGGTCTTCCTCAACGGTGACACCGACGTGAAGCCTGGCGACATCCTGAAGGCGCGCGTCACCCACGCGGACGAGTACGACCTCTGGGCCGAGCGCAAGTAGCCTAGAATCCGTAAATGGCGACGCCGATCCCGAAGGCGATCACGCCGGCGATGCCGACGAAGGTGGGCAGAACGGCGAGCAGTATCGCCAGTTTTAAGCGCTTGCCCGTCAGCGCGAGCCCGCTCGGAGATTGCCGTTCGCCCTCATCGCAGGCCACGCGCAAATGCGTCACCGCGCTATGCTCAAGCCTGCCATTGTCGATGCAAGTTGCGGCGGCGGCTGCATTTTTCCGCATTGCGCCGCATTTCGAGCGGAAACCAGTGGCGTCATGACATTATGATTCGGGCAAACCACGGACCGGGGGAGAAGGATGACGAAGCTGTTGCAGCACATCGAAGAAATGCGCGTCCGCCTCAGCGAGATCGCCGGCGACGAGCAGACGCTGGTGCAGGCGCTGGGCGACGCGCTGAGCCGCCTCGACCAGCAGCTGCTGCGCGACGTGCGTTCGATTGCGACCGAGCACGAGATCCGCCGCGAGGAGATCCTCGGCGAGCTGCAGGGGCTCGCCATCGGCATCGGCATGTTCCGGCCGCCGCTCGGGGCTCCGCAGGCGACCGAGGAGATCGCGTCCCACCGGCCCGCCACCGGTTTCCAGCAGCGCATCGGGCCGGGCGACTGGCGCCAGGCGACGAGCAACATCGAGAATGACATAGACTTTCACGTGAACGGGCGCGCACCCTCGCACTAAGGCGCGGCTTTCGCGGCCGACCGCTTCGAGAGCCTTAGTGCATCGCTAGCAGCGAGCGGATTTCGTTTGCCGCCGCAGCAATGCGCATCGCAAGCAGGCTCGAACCGAGCTCGGGGCTCGCCGTCGTGGGGTCGCCGGACACGCCCGTGTTCTCGAGCGCCGCGCGATAGCGGCTCAAGTCCACGCCCTTAGGGTCGACCGACATCAGCTCGGAGGTGTCGATGACGCTCGCGTGCTGCCCCACCTCAGCCCGAGAGCGGCCCTGCGCGATGAGGCGGTCGACCTGCGCCTTGTCGGCGTAGTAGGCGCCCACCTCGACGACGCGCACGCCGTCCTTGGCCCACTCGGCCGACAGGCGCCTTGCCACCTCGGCTTGCGCCGGCTGGCTCTGGCCGTGGTCGCCGATGAAGCAGATGAGTTTGAATCCGCCGGCCTTGAGGCTGCGCGCGATGCCCTCTAGCACGCCGGCGAACACGGGCTCTGGCACCCCCATCGTGCCGGGAAAACGCATGTGCCCGGTCGGGGGATTATAGCCGCCTTCCGGCACGTAAGAGACAACGGGGGCAACGAGGGTGTGCCTGACATCCTTGGCGATGCGGCGCGCCGCCTCGGCGACGATGTAGTCGTGCTTGCCGAGGATCATGTGCGGGCCGTTCTGCTCGATGCCGCCCGTCGGCACCACGACCGTGGTGTAGCCCGCGTCGAGCGCGCTGCGCACCTCGACCCAAGTCATGTCCTTCATCTCGACATCTGCGGGCAGGCTCGCCCACAGGCGGCCGGGCAGCAGTGCGCAGGCGAGCAGCACCGCCGCGGCGGCGAGGAGAAACCTCGGGCGGGGCATGCGTGCGGGTGGGTGGGAGGTCTGCATGGCCTACGCCTCCAGCGCGGCATTCTGCTTCGCCCGGTCGGCCACGACGTCCGCCGGCTCCTTCGGCTTGAATGGATGGATGAGCTGGGCCAGGTAGCCTTCGGTTGGGAAGGTGGGGTCGGCGATGCCGAAGGTTTCCGGAATGCGCCCCTCCGGCATGTAGAAGGTGCCGAACAGCCAGTCCCAGAACGCGAACGTGGGCGCGAAATTCGATTCACCCCCTTCCTGCGGCGAGGTGTGGTGCCAGCGGTGGAACACCGGCGTCGCCACCACATACTTCAAAGGCCCCAGCGTCCAGTTGAGGTTGGAATGTACCCACGCGCCGGTGAGCACGTCGAAGGGAATGAGGAACGCCAGCACCTCGGGCGAGATGCCGAGCGTCAGCATGAGCACCGCGACGGGGGCCGGCTGCAGCATTATGTTGACCGGGTGGAAGCGGTATTCCGTAGTCCAGTTGACCTCGGTCGACGAGTGGTGGATCGCGTGGAAGCGCCACAGCGAGCGGCCGTGGAACATGCGATGCGCCCAGTAGAACAGGAAGTCAGCGACGACGACGTAGACGATCACCTGCCCCCAGAACGGCAGCACCTTCAAGGGCCCCGCGCCGCGCGCGAAGAAGTCGATGACCTCCGCCTCCGTCATCACAGTCGAGGCCAAGATCGAATAGACGAGGATGATGGCGGGGCGGTTGAAGTAGGGGCCGACGACGCCGTGCACGAGCGAATAGGTAATGTCGGTGCCGAGCCCGGGGTTGCGCCACCAGACCTTGCCGGGGCTCGCGTGCTGACTCTTCCACAGCGCCAGCCCCGTGAACAGCATCGCGAGCCCGATCATCATCGGGATCTGGTGGACGTAGATGTCGAGGATCTTCCTGAAGATGATCCCCACGCTTTCGGACGACATGTGTGGCAACTCGCGAACACGGAAGCCGGTGCCTACTCGATTAAACCCTTAGTCATCCGCAGTTAACAAAGGGTGGCGGGGATGCTCCACGGCGCGCGGCTGTCGGCCCACGTTGAACGCGGCGGCGGCGCGCAACGGGATTTGGCGCACTCAGCGCCGGGCCGGCGAGCGCGGAGCGTGCGGATTCGATGGCTCGCGGAGCGAGATGGGCTGGCCGTTGAGGATCACGACGCTGGCGCTCGCGAGTGCCGCCTCGAGGCCCCAGGCCGCGGCCTCGAGCTGCTCGCGCGTCTTAGCGTGCGGTAGGGCGAGCGTCAGCATCGCAGCGCCCTTGAGGGCGTGCACGAGCCGGCTCTGCTCGTCGATCGTGATACGCATGACGCTCGCCTGCCAGCCGGCGGAAGGTGCCGGCAGGTTAGGCTAGCCGCGCGAGATCCGCGGCGCCGTCACCGAGGGAACAGGGACGCAGGCTGCGGCCGCACCGCCACCGGGAAAGCTTCCCCTACTTCGACGCGGCCGGCTGCGCGGGGAGCCCCAGCTTCTGCTCCAGCGTCGCGATCTCGTCCCTGAGCTTCTTCTGCTCCTGCCCGCGGCGAACCATCTGCATCTGGATCTTGCCGATCTCCATAGCGGAGTTGTTCCGCGACGTCGTGTCTTCGGAGCTGCCCGTCTCGTACTGCTTGTCGAAGATCTTCTGTTGATCGGCGCGGTTGTCCTCCTCGAGCTGGTGCAGCCGCTCACGCGCCTGTGCGAGCGCGACGATGTTGCCCGTCTCCTCGGGACTGTGCGGCGCGGCGGCCGCCGGCTCGGGGTTCGGGCCGGGGCTGGCCTTCGCCGAGCGCTGTGCCGCTGTCGGCTGGAAGTAGAACTCCCCCGTCAGCGCCGAGTGGTCCCACGGCACCTGCTTGCCGGCCGTTGCCGCCAGGACGTCCTTCCTCGTCTCGATCATCACCGAGGTGAGGTCGCGGCCCGGCTCGCGCACGTGCTTTGAGAGCGCAGCGGTGAATGGCGAATTCTTGCCCTTGCCGTCGAGCGCGACGTTTCCGGGCTGCGTCGAGTAGGCGATGAAGGTGCCGACGCCCGTATCGACCTGCGCGAGCCCCTTGCCGATGCTGGTCGAGCGCGTTCCCATGGAGCGCGCGAGGTTCTGCGAGAACGGGTTGTCGCGGCAGGCGTCGAGGAATACGATGTTGGTCTTGTCCGCGCGGCCGAGTTCCATCTGCTTCATGATGAAGTCGAGGTTGACGGCGTCGAAGTCGAGATCGCGCTCGCCCTGCAGATGCGCGTCGACGGGGATGAGGTAGTTGCGCCCGGCCACCTGCAGCCCGTGTCCGGCGTAGAAGAAGATGGCGGCGTCGGCGTCTTCCAGGAGGTCGGCGAAATTGCGCACCTTGGTGTCGAACGCGCGCTTGTCGAGGTCGACGCCGAGGATGACGTCGAAGCCGGCGCTCTTCAGCGCCGAGGAGATCTCGTTGGCGTCGTTGACCGGATTGGGAAGCTGCGCGACCTCCTTGTAGGCGGAGTTGCCGATCACGAGCGCGACGCGCTTTTCCGCGGCGGCGGGGAGTGCGAGGACGAGGGCGGCTGCGAGGAGGGCGAGGACGCGGTACATGACGCGGTGCATGGCTGGTCTCTGCTATTATGGAGCGGCCACGGACGCCGCGACCCGGACTAACGGCTTTCACCAGATGAGGGTGGCGGATCTGGGGCTGGGGTGGCCCCATTGGCGGCTGTCATTTTATGTGAAGCCGCGGGCGGCCTTTGGCTGCGCATCTCTCTGCTTGGGGCGCGACCGCGCAACGTCCGCTTTTGAACCGAAGCGGACCAGACGCGTCGGCGCAGTCCGTCGGGCGAGTTGCGTGATTAAGCAGGAACGTAGGTCAATCTAATCGCGTCCTCGCCGATCCGATCGCTGGCCACAAGGCGGAGCGGCGGCCGGGGGGCGGCGAAGAATGGCTTGCCGCGACCAAGCACGACGGGGTGGAGGTAGAGTCGATACTCATCGATTAGACCAAGGTCGGTTAGGCTTCGAGCCAAGTCTGGTCCGGAAACTGCAATCTCCCCAACGAGCTTGGCCTTCAGCCCGCGTATCACCGCCTCGATGTCATTCTCGACAAGTGTGGCGTTGGGGCCGACCGACTTCAACGAGCGCGACACGACCCACTTGGGTTGGCTCCGCCACGCCGCCGCGAAGTCGCGTTCCTCAGCGCCCCACTCAGGAAGGTCTTCGTCCCAATAGCGCATGACCTCGTACATGCGGGCCGTACACACTGCCCGCCAGGCCGCGCACTTGCTCGATCCAGTGACGAACGAGTGCGGGATCTGGTGCAAACTCCTGGTGGTCGACATAGCCGTCCAGGGACTGATTCATTCCGAAGACGATCCTTGCCATGCTGCAAAATCTCCATCCCAGGTTCTTCAGAATACCTTGAGCCGACGTTGCGCAGAAGTGAGGTTGGACACGATCTGCGCGCCGCATTGTCGGTGTGACCAATAACCAGAAGTCCCACCCATCTCGGACCTACCGTCGATATGTGGGCGGCGTCTGCTTTCAGGTAGAGAGCTGAGCACGTCGGCGCCGCCGATCACGTCCGCTCCTGGCCCATCGCGGACGAGAGGCAAAACGACAAACTTATCCCCACCCTCCCCCGCTCCCGCATACTCCCCCTAACCCTGCCCGTCTTTGGGACGCATCAG
>CAXMLT010000659.1:0-9687 GCA_964194245.1 uncultured Hyphomicrobium sp. | reverse complement strand
CCAAAGCGGCCCCAAGGAAGTCCTTACCTTGGGCAAACTCGGTGACTTGTCTCTGTCAGAGGCACGAGCCCTGACAAGGCAGACCCGATTTGAAGTGATGGCCGGCGCTCCATTGTCGGTGGCGAAGCGAAAATGCGCAAACGCCACCGAGCCCCATAAGGGCCTCTATGTAGCAGAGGCGGTCGAGCGCTATCGCGCCGCTCACGTCGAGCGCCAAGGGCTCAAAACAGGTCACGATATTCTTCGGCGCCTCAACAAAGAAGTCGCCGCCGTATGGGGTAGGCGACAACTATCTGACATCCAACGCAGTGACGTCCACGCGCTGCTTGATAGCATCGTTGATCGGGGCGCTCCAAAAACTGCGAACGCGACGCTCGCTCTGTTGCGTGGTTTCATGAATTGGGCCCTCTCACGCGAGCTGATTGACACAAATCCCTGTCTCGGCATTAGGCGCCCAGTGCGCACTACGTCGCGCACTCGTGTCTTAAACGAACAGGAGTTGGGTCGAATTTGGCGCGCAACGACCCCGGTCACGGAGACCGATGACGCTTTCCACGTGATTGTGAGGCTGCTACTTCTCACAGCGGCCCGACGCACAGAGATTGCTGGCATATCTTGGGCAGAGCTTGACTTCGGCAATCAAGTTTGGCGTCTCCCACGTGAACGATCCAAGAATAATCGCGAGCACGTGCTTCCTCTTACTCAAGAAGCTCAACGCACGCTACTAAACTGGCGAATACTGCAAAGCGGAGAGCGATTCTTGTTCCCTAGCCGACGAACTTCGGAGCGGCATTTTACAGGTTATGGAAAGAGCCTTGCTCGACTAAGAGCGCGATCGGGAACGTCAGACTGGGGATTGCATGATTTGCGCAGGACGTGCGCCACATGGCTGGAAGAGCATGGAACGGCACCGCACGTCGTTGGGAAAATTTTGAACCACACATTACCCGGTGTTAGCGCGGTCTACATGCGAGCTGATCATCAAGCGGCCATGCGTCATGCCCTGGAAAAGTGGTCCGGCTACATCACTACCCTGGCATAGACCTCACGGTGGGTACGCCCTGCGAAATGGCGCCCCGTAGGGGACGGGATCACTCGACACTGTAAGCTATTGATACTGCGTCACTTAAAATAACTGCTACTGCTACGCACAGTAGCAGATCACAGTAGCAATTTCCAATCGGTGCGTGGCGGCGCATTCAATCGAACGGTTGTTGTTCCGAGCTGGCCACGGCGCCCATACTTAGCATCGTTTAATGCTCACACCGTTGGGTCGAACTCCACTACCAACTGACGCTGGCGCCCCAGTCCCTCGACCGAAAGCTCCATGATATCGCCTGGCTTCAAATATTGAGGCGGCTTCATGCCGAAGCCGACCCCAGGTGGCGTGCCGGTCGTCACCACGTCTCCAGGTTCAAGCACACAGAATTGTGTGATGTACGCGAGCAGGAAAGGAATTGAGAAAATCATGGTCGAAGTGGAGCCCTGCTGCTTGACCTCATCGTTGACTTTGAGCTCCATCGATAGATTTTGCGGGTCGTTGATTTCGTCGGTGGTCACGAGCCACGGTCCCAGCGGACCGAATGTCTCCGCCGACTTGCCCTTCATCCATTGCCCGTTGTGGTCCATCTGAAAGCCACGTTCGGATACATCGTTGCAAATGCAGTAACCCGCAATGTACTCGAGTGCGTCTTTCTCCCGGACGTAGCGTGCACGTTCGCCGACGACGAATGCGATCTCACACTCCCAATCCATGCGATCCGCACCTTTGGGGTAGATGACATCGTCGTAAGGACCCGAAATCGAGTTGCCGAGCTTGTTGAAAAGAATCGGCTCGGAAGGCAACTCCTGACCAGTCTCTTCGGCGTGGTCCGCGTAGTTAAGGCCTACAGCGATGAAATTCCAGGTTCGCGCGACCGGAGGACCGAGGCGTGCATTTTCCGGTGCGAGTGGCAAGGTCCGAAAGTCGAGCGCGCCTAGTTTTGCCAGGTTTGCAGGCGCGAGCGTCTCGCCCTCGAAATCGGTAACGTGTGCCGAGAGGTCCCGTACTCTGTTGTCTGCACCTACGAGGCCGGGATGCTCCGAACCTTTGTGACCGAAGCGTACGAGTTTCATGGACGCCCGTCCCTGGCATTCGGCAATAGCGCGTTTGCAAGCGTAAACGATTGACGGAAACTCGCGCCCGCTTTGCTGAAACACTTTGACCCCTGAGCGGGTTCCTATGGTGCTCTTTGTGAGCTGGGGGGCGCCGCCGTCCCTAGTCCGAGGAGCTATTTAGCGGAGAAGACCCATGAGCGAGGGCGTGCCGCGTCCAGCAGAGCGAAAGCTCCGCTCGCACCTTTGGTTCAACAATCTGGACAACCCCGGCATGACCGCGCTGTATCTGGAGCGCTACCTCAACTACGGCTTGACGGCAGAAGAGCTGACCTCAGGTAAGCCCATCATAGGCATTGCCCAGACTGGCTCCGACCTCGCGCCATGCAATCGGCACCATATCGATCTTGCGAAGCGGGTCCGCGAGGGGATTCGCACCGCCGGTGGTATCGCGATCGAGTTCCCGATGCATCCGCTCCAGGAGACGGGCAAGCGGCCCACGGCAGCGCTCGATCGTAATCTTGCCTATCTCGGTCTTGTGGAGATTCTCTACGGCTATCCGCTCGACGGTGTCGTGCTCATGACTGGGTGCGACAAGACCACACCTGCGAGTCTGATGGCTGCGGCCACGGTCAACATTCCCGCCATCGTCCTCTCTGGCGGACCAATGCTCAACGGTTGGTGGAAGGGAGAGCGCGCCGGTTCGGGAACGGTGATCTGGCATGCTCGGCAAGAGCTGGCGGCGGGCCGGATCGATGCGCGTGAGTTCATGGAAATCGCGGCAGCGAGTGCTCCCTCGATCGGCCATTGCAACACCATGGGCACGGCATCGACAATGAATGCACTCGCAGAGGCTCTTGGCATGTCGCTCCCCGGCTGCGCGGCCATTCCAGCGCCCTATCGAGAACGCGCGCAAATCGCCTACGAGACAGGGCTCAGAGCGGTCGAGATCGTGCACACTGACCTAAAGCCTTCCGACATCTTGACGCGCCAAGCCTTCGAGAACGCGATCGTCACATGCTCGGCGATCGGCGGCTCCACGAACGCGCCGATTCACATCAATGCGATTGCGCGGCACGTCGGGGTTGAACTGGCGATCGAGGAGTGGGAGCAGCTCGGCTACGATGTGCCGCTGCTCGTCAACGTGCAGCCTGCCGGAACATACCTTGGTGAGGACTACTATCGGGCGGGCGGACTACCGGCGGTGTTGAACGAATTGCTGCGGGCGAACCGTCTGCACGCCGACGCCCTGACGATTAACGGCAGGACCCTGGGTGCGAACGCAGGCAGCGCAATAGTCTGCGATCCAGATGTCATCCGGCCGTATGCGAAGCCCTTGAAGGAAGAAGCGGGCTTCAAAGTCTTGTCGGGCAACCTGTTCGATTCCTCGATCATGAAGACCAGCGTCATCTCACAGGAATTCCATGACCGGTATCTATCGAATCCGGACGATCCCAACGCTTTTGAGGGAACGGCGGTCGTATTTGACGGACCCGAGGATTACCACAATCGGATCGACGACCCCTCCTTGAAGATCGACGAGCGAACGATCCTGGTCATGCGCGGCACCGGACCGATCGGATACCCGGGTTCCGGCGAGGTTGTGAACATGCGGCCGCCGGCCGCACTGATCAGTAAGGGCATTACGTCCCTGCCGTGCATCGGAGACGGTCGCCAGTCGGGCACGTCGGCGTCGCCGTCAATCGTCAACGCATCGCCGGAAGCGGCGGCAGGGGGTGGACTTGCTCTCCTCTGCTCCGGCGATCGTGTGCGTATAGATCTCAACGAAGGCAAGGTCGATATGCTTGTCTCGGCCGAGGAGCTTGCCGAACGATCCAAAGCACTTGTTGAGAAAGGCTATGAGTTTCCCCCAAGCGAAACACCGTGGCAGGACATCCAGCGTACTCTCGTTGAGCAACTGTCCGCCGGGATGGTCCTGCGAACTGCCGTGCAGTATCGGCGCGTCGCGCAATCAAGCATTCCCAGAGACAGTCACTGATTGCGGCGCGTCCTGGGAATAGGAGGCACGAAATGGACCGGCTCAAGAGCAAAGTCGCGCTCGTCACCGCCGCGGGACAGGGCATTGGCCGCGCCATCGCCGAGGCCTTCGCTGCTGAAGGTGCTCGCGTGATCGCAACCGACCTGGAGGCCACGAAGCTCGATGGTCTGATGGCAAAACGTATCAAGCTTGATGTGCGCTCTACGAAAGACGTCAACGCAGCGGCCGACGAAATCGCGAGGGAGATGGGTCCCGTCAACATTCTCATCAATTGTGCGGGCTACGTGCATCAGGGCAACGTGCTGGAATGCGGCGAGGATGAATGGGATCTGTCGTTCGACCTCAACGTCAAATCGATACATCGCATGCTCTCCGCCTTCCTTCCCGGCATGCTCCAAAATGGCGGCGGCTCGATCGTCAACATCTCGTCTGTGGTCTCCTCGATCCGAGGTGTTCCCAACCGCTATGCCTATGGCGCAACCAAAGCTGCCGTCATCGGCCTGACCAAGGCGGTTGCTGCCGACTTCATCAAGCAGGGGATCCGCGCCAACGCCATCTGCCCGGGAACGATTCAATCCCCCTCGCTAGACCAGCGCGTCGCCGCCTTGGCCAAGGCGACCGGCCAATCTCGCGAGGACATCCACAAAGGTTTTGTCGATCGCCAGCCCCTTGGTCGCCTCGGAACGCCGGCAGAGGTTGCCGCGCTTGCCGTTTTTCTCGCCTCCGATGAGTCGAGCTACACAACGGGGCAAGCGCATCTCGTCGACGGCGGCATGGCGCTCTGACAGCCTGCCCTCCCCAACAGCGGGTGAGCGTCTAGCCCTCGGCGAACGCCATCGTCGAAAGCAGACTTACCTCGGAACGGCGGGAATCCAGCCGCGTATGTTGCACAACGATCGGTTGGTCGGATTCGAACACCGACGAATAGTCCGTGTCGCGAGGTACCGGCTCGGGATCGACGAGATCGTTGAACCGCAGATGAAGGGTGCGCCGCGGCGGCACCGTCACACGATATGGGCCTGTTGGCTCGCGATCAGCAAAGAAGATGAAGACCGCAACATGCGCAGCACGCTCTCCGGCATTCAAGATGCAAGCCGTCTCGTGGGAGATCAGCTCGCGGTTTGAAAATGAGCTTTCGGACGGGATGTATCCCTCCGCGATCGCCCACCTCCGACGTCCTATCGCGTCCATATCGTAAACCTCCGCATCGCGATGCGAACGCCTGGCTCACGATTTAGATCCGCTGCCGCCAAAGCGAAGGAACCATTTGGGGGTGACCGGCGTCCTTCTCTGCTGCCCAGGAGACTGTCTCTGCTGTCCAGGAGACTGTTGCGCATGATTTGACAACCGGAAATCTCCGATGCGCGCCATAACCGTAGAACCCGGAAGGCCGCAATCAGCGCGCCTTGAAGAAGTCGCGGAGCCCTCATTGTCCGACGGCGAGGTCTTGGTCCAGTCCCTTGCGCTCGGGATATGCGGCACGGACCGCGAGATCCTTTCAGGAAAGTACGGCTCGGCGCCCCGCGGGGAACATCGGCTGATTCTGGGTCACGAGTCCTTGGGACGAGTACTGGAGGCGCCAGCGGGGTCCGGCCTGAAGCCCGATGATCTCGTCGTCGGCATCGTTCGGCGCCCAGACCCTGTACCGTGCTCCGCTTGCGCCGTCGGCGAATGGGACATGTGTCTCAACGGGCGCTACTCGGAGCGAGGCATCAAGGATCGGCACGGCTACGGCGCAGAACGTTTTCGCATCGAGCCCGGGTTCGCTGTGAAGATCGACGCGACGCTCGGCCTACTCGGCGTCCTGCTCGAGCCTGCGAGCATACTCGCGAAAGCATGGGACCATACAGAACGTGTCGGCCAGCGCCTCGGGGACTGGCAGCCTCGAACACTCCTCGTCACCGGTGCCGGCCCAATCGGTCTACTCGCGGCCCTGATGGGGGCACAGCGCGGCCTCGACGTCCATGTGCTCGATCACCCTTTCGAGGAAGCAAAAGCCGAACTCGTGAAAGACCTCGGAGGCAGCTATAGCGCCGACATCAGTGATCTCGATCACGGGCAGCCGGATATTTTGATGGAGTGCAGCGGCGCGCCTGCTCTTATGCCCGAGGTTTTGGCGCGCACCGCCCCTGCAGGAGTCCTATGTCTTGTCGGAGTTACCGCACCGGGACATGATTTCAAACTTGATATCGGCCGCATTTGCCGGACATTGGTGCTCGATAATCATACAATCTTCGGCACGGTAAACGCGAACCGCAGGCACTATGAGTTGGGTGCGCAGGTTCTCGCTCGCGCGGATCGGGCTTGGCTGCGCCGGCTGTTAACGCGTCAAGTTCCAATCACGCGGTGGGAGGAAGCAACGCGGCATTGCGCGGACGACATCAAAGTCGTCATAGAGTTTGACACCTGCACCAAGGCGTCGGGCGACGCGCTAGTCGAAGCGGCAGTCGGGTCGTGAACCTACGCTGCACTAACGCCTTGAGGCAGCCGTCCATGCGTATAGACTTCACCACTTGTCCGGCATCGGACAGCCACTGAAACCCATAGGCGAGCGGCATGGGCTGGTTGAGACTCTCGAACGTGGGGAAGGCTTTCGACGGGACGGTTGTCCTCGAAGATATCAATCTAGAGATCGCGGACGGAGAGTTCTTAGTCTTCGTAGGCCCGTCAGGGTGTGGCAAATCCACTTTGCTGCGAATTATCGCCGGTCTGGAGGAGGCAACCGGCGGCGAAATCGCCATCGACGGCCATGTCGTCAACGCCGTCGCGCCAGCGAACAGGGGCGTGGCGATGGTGTTCCAGTCGTATGCGCTCTACCCGCACATGACGGTGCGCGAGAACATGTCCTTCAGCTTGGGGTTGGCCAAGTTGGACGCCGCGGAAATCGATGCGAGGGTCCAAGCGGCCGCCCGCAAGCTGCACATCGACCACCTGCTCGACAAGAAGCCGAGGGTGCTATCCGGTGGCCAGAGGCAGCGCGTTGCGATCGGGCGTGCAATTGTCAGGAAACCAAAAGTATTTCTGTTCGATGAGCCTCTGTCTAATCTGGACGCAGCTCTCCGGGTTAGCATGCGCCACGAGTTCGCCAAGCTCCACCAAGAGCTCAAGACAACAATGATCTACGTGACGCACGATCAGATCGAGGCGATGACGCTCGGGGGGCGCATTGTGGTGATTTCGGCAGGCCGCATCGAGCAGGCCGGCACTCCGATGGAGCTCTACAATGAGCCTGATAACATTTTCGTCGCCGGCTTCATCGGTTCCCCGCGCATGAATCTCTTCGATGCGGAGGTCTTAGAGGCCGGGCCGCACCATACTGCCGTGCGCTTACGCTCGGGCGACATCGTTAGGGCTGACGTCGACGTCCGGCCAGCGCTCCCTGGGGACAACGTTACGCTTGGCGTACGCCCCGAGCATTTCGACCCGCGACGAACATCAAATTTGCTGCAGATCAAGGTGAGGTTCGTCGAACCGCTCGGCAGCGTGACCGTAGCCTACGGCGCGTTAGTAGGAAGTGAGACGGAGGTGATCGTCCAGTTGGCCGGCGAACTCCTGCTTCGTCCTGGAGAAACGCTGCAGCTCGGTATCGAGCCGCATGCCTGTCACGTCTTTGACCGCGATGGGAGGGCGTTCCGGCGATCCGGCGAAAGGGGGCAAGCGGCCCTCCGCCCGGCTGCCGCACAGGCCTAATGGTTCGGCGGCGGCTGAGCCAACCGACGCGTACGTTGCGGCGCTCGTTAGCTTGCCGGCATTGCTTCTGCGCCAAGAATGGCTCCGTTGCTGGCGATGACTTTCGAATAGAAGTTCGCGCTATCCTTCGGTGTCCGCCGCTGGCTTTCGAAGTCCACGTGCACGATCCCAAAGCGCTTCGAATAGCCGAGCGACCATTCGAGGTTGTCAAACAGCGACCAGACCATGTAGCCGCGCAGGTCGACACCCTGCTGAATAGCGTCGTGCACCGCTGCTATATGCTCGCGCAAGTAGTCGACGCGTAGAGCATCCTTGATGCCGCCTTTGGGCGCGACCGGTGGATCGAAGAAAGCGGCACCGTTTTCGGTGACGTAGAGCGGAATTTCTCCGTAACGGCGCTTGACCCACAGAAGGGTATCAGTCAAGGCGGGCGCAAATACCTCCCAGCCCGTCTCGGTATAAGTCGACTGCTTCTGGCGCACTGCGCGAGCTTTGAGCGGCCACGCATCGGGGTCGAATCGCGTGACATTACGGGTGTAGTAGTTGACGCCGAGAAAATCGATTGGCTGTCGGATCAGATCTAAGTCGTGCGCTGGCCAGTCTGGCCATGCTTCACCGAAGATCTCTGCCATCTCCTCGGGATAACTCCCGAGGATAGCCGGGTCGAGATATTGTCGGTTCATGTAAGCGTCGGCCCGGCCGGTAGCGGCGATATCGGCCGAATCGTCGGAAGCCGTGTACTTGGGCTCCAAGTTGACCACGAGCCCAATCTGATGTTGCCCCTCGGCGCGGTACGTCTGCACCGCAGCGCCGTGGGCGCGCAGTAGGTTGTGCGCTGCTATCGGCGCTTCGAAGCGATTGCGATGACCTGGTGCGAGAGCGCCATGCAGGTACCCGCCGTCGGAGACGACCCAGGGCTCGTTCAGCGTGACCCATTTCTTCACGCGGTCGTCAAGTCGGCGGAACATGACCGCGGCGTAGTCAGCGAACCAATTCGAGATTTCAGGATTGAGCCAACCGCCGCGATTGTCGAGTGCGGCGGGGAGATCCCAATGATAGAGCGTGACCAACGGCTCGATTCCATTCTCGAGAAGGGCGTCGACAAGCCGGTCGTAGAAATCGAGCCCCGCGGAATTAACCGCACCATCACCGTTGGGCAGAATCCTGCTCCACGACACGCTGAAGCGGTACGCTTTGAGGCCTAGCTGCCGCATTAAAGCGACGTCGCTCGCCCACCGACGGTAGTGATCGCAGGCGACGTCGCCCGTGTCTCCATCACGAACCAAACCGGGCGTGTGAACGAAGCGGTGCCAGATGCTCGGTCCCGCACCGTCGGCCAGCGGCGAGCCTTCGATTTGATAGGCGGCTGTGGCCGCGCCCCAAAGAAAATCATCCGGAAATTTCACCAACTCCACCGATTTCGTCTCCCCTGTTGCCGTTCAGCTTTGCGGCGCACAATCCTGCAACCACAGTCGATGCGCGACCCTCTTCCCGCAATGCAAAAAGCGACTTTAACTTCGGCAGGCAAAAGTGTCCCTCCAAGTGTTGTCCGCGACTCTATAGCGAGTTAGCGTCTATGCGGGGAGGCCGGAGGGAATGCGCTCCAGCTCACTAATCATAGAATGGGCAAACCATCCTCGCGTGGGCTGTGCCGCGCCCTACGCGTGTGCGCAAGATAGCTCTGCTTGTTTCGTTTCATTACCGAAACGTGAGATGGGGCCGCGAGGTCAGTTCCCATTCTGGCCCGATTCCCCACTTAGGCAACCGCCCACGTTGCAGGGCGGCTCGTCAGCGCGCCGCGTTCTCAGCTCTAACAACAATCCCTCAGGAGGCGTGACGCCAAGCGTCAGGCTAAACCGATATTTTTGGGGGCTTCTTCTGGTGTGCTCCCCTGAAGCGATACC
>CAXMLT010000658.1:0-5272 GCA_964194245.1 uncultured Hyphomicrobium sp. | reverse complement strand
ACATATTACAACCTGACCGATTGGATCGCGCAGGTTTCCGGCTGAGCCGCGCATACGCCTACGGGATTTGAAATCGCAATGCTCATCTCGATGCTGAGGTGCAAGCTGCACCGCGCCACCGTCACCGAATGCGACCTGCACTACCAGGGCTCGCTCAAGATCGACGCCGACCTCATCGTGGCGGCCGGGCTGCTCGTCAACGAGTACATCGAGGTCTACAACATCGACAACGGCGAGCGCTTTGCCACCTACGTGATCGAGGGCAAGGCCGGCTCGGGCGTCATCGGGCTCAACGGCGCGGCGGCGCGTAAGGCCGCTCTCGGCGACAAAATCATTATCTGCGCTTACGCCTCCATGACCTTGGAGGAGGCGAAAACGCACAAGCCGCGCATCGTGCTGCTGGGGCCTTCCAACAAGGCCGACCACGTCACCGACCAGCCCACCTTCGAATAGCTCTCAAGGAGAGATTTGCAATGGCGCTCGACGTCAAATCCCTCGTCGACGAGGAGATGAAGGCCGTGCTGCCGGATCTGGCGCGGCTGCGCATCATCGTATTCCGCGACTGGCCCTATCTCTACGACGGCACGCTCGAGTACGAGCAGGAGTACCTCGCCAAACTCGCCGCCGCGAAGGGTGCGGTGTGCGTCATCGCGCGCGACGGCACCGAGATCGTGGGCGCCTCCACTGCCGCACCGATGATCGAGCACGCCGATGAGTTCGCCGAACCGTTCGAGAGGGCCAACTACGACCTGAAGGACATCTTCTATTGCGGCGAATCCGTCCTACTTAAAACGCACCGCGGGCACGGCCTCGGGAACGCGTTCTTCGACCACCGCGAGGCGCACGCCAAGAAACTCGGCGGATTCACCTACTCGACCTTCTGTCGCGTCGAGCGCCCCGCCGACCACCCGCTGAAACCGAAGGACTACCGCCCGCTCGACGACTTTTGGAGGAAGCGCGGCTATGCCCCCCGCGAGGGCATCGTCGGCAACTACGGCTGGAAGGACATCGACCAAGCGGAAGAGACGGACCACGCCATGCAGTTCTGGATGAAGACGCTTTAGGAGCAAACAAGACCGGATTGGACCGACTGGAATGACCGCCCGCGACACCGTCAGAATCGCCGCCGCGCAATACCCGATCGGGGAGCCCGCCAGGCTCGAAGCCTGGCGGGATAAGGTCGCGCGTTGGGTGGCGGAGGGCGCGGCGACCGGCGCGACCCTGCTCGTGTTCCCCGAGTACGCGGCAATCGAGCAGGCGGCCGCCCTGGGGCGTGAGGTCTCCGGCAACCTCGAGGCGACGCTGAAAGCCGTTGCCGACCTCGAGCGCGAGCGGGTCGACCAGCACCGCGAGCTCGCCGCCAAGCACAAGGTGCACATCCTCGTCGGCAGCGGCCCCTCGCGCAAAGCGCCGGGCGTCTATGTCAATGCCGCGCAGCTCGTGACGCCCGCGGGCAGCGTCGGCGTGCAGGAGAAGAGCATCATGACGCCGTTCGAGCGCGACTGGGGCATCACCCCGGGCGACGCCATCCGCGTGTTCGACACCGCGATCGGCCGCATCGGCATTGCCATCTGCTACGACAGCGAGTTTCCGCTGCTCGTGCGCGGCATGGCTGAGGCCGGAGCCGAGATCGTGCTCATCCCCTCGTGCACCGAGCGCATCTCCGGATACCACCGCATTCGCACGGGCGCTCTGGCGCGCGCGCTCGAAAACCAGATCGCGACCGTGACGAGCCCGACCGTGGGCGACGCCCTGTGGTCACCGGCGGTCGACCGCAACACCGGCGCGGCCGGCATCTTCGTGCCCTCCGAGCCGACGGTCGCCGACAGCGGCGTGCTGGCCGAGGGCACGATCGACGAGCCGCAATGGGTGAGCGCAACGGTCGACTTGAAGCGGCTGCACGAGCTGCGCACTTCGGGCGAGATGCGCAATTTCACCGACTGGTCAAACCAGCCCGGCGCCTCCTGCCTTTCAGACAAGGTGCAGGTGGTGCCGCTGCGATGACTACTTCAGCGCCCAGGTCACGCTGACGGTCGCCTCCAGCGTCTCGGTGCCGCGCTCGATCGGAACCGCGTCGGCCTTCAGCGCGCGACCGGCAAAAACCGGCCGCAGCCCGCTGTCGCCACCCTCGTCGATCTTCAAGACCTCGCCGAGCTCGACGCCGGCGGCATCCGCGTAGAGCTTGGCGCGGCGCTGGGCGTTTGCCACCGCATCCTTGCGCGTGTCGTCTTTCAGCTTCTCGCCTTGGCTGACGTCGAAGGAGAGCCCCGCCATCTCGTTGGCGCCGAGGCCGACGAGACGGTCGAGCACCTCGCCCAGTTTGTCGAGGTTGCGCACGATGACCTGCACCTGGTTGGTCGCGCGATAGCCGTCGATCGCGGGGGCTTCGCCCTCGCGCGCCCGCGTATAGCGCGGCTCTATGTGGAAGGAGGCGGTCTGGATGTCCTTGTCGTCGATGCCGCTCGCCTTGAGGCCGGCGATGATCTTCCTCATGGCCTCGGAGTTTTTGGCGACGGCATCGCGCGCGACAGGGGCCTCGGTGGCGACTCCGCTGGTGATGCGGGCGAGATCAGGCACGGCGGTGACCGAGCCGTTTGCCGTGATGGTGATCGAACGCCGTGCCGTCACGTCCTCGGCCGAGGCCGCGGACGCGATGAGCGCCGGGGCGAGAAGCATGGGGATTAGAATGCGGTATAGCGGGCGCATGATCGTGCTCCGAGCTTTTCTGGTTGGCGCGACCATAGGGGCTATTCGCGGAGCAATCGAGGCGGAAGCGGCATTTCGGGCGGCGGGGCGCTCTGCTATAGAGGCCGCGCTTCGCCTTGTGGGGCCCGTAGCTCAATGGTTAGAGCTGGCGGCTCATAACCGTCTGGTTCCAGGTTCGAATCCTGGCGGGCCCACCAACACCTGAGCAATGAGCGGCGGATTAGAAAACAGAAACCCGGCCGAGGCCGGGTTTCAACGTGTTCACTTTAGCAGCGGCGCAAACACGAAACGGAGCTCCGCGCGGCCGGCGCTACTGCGACTTTCCGCCAGCCTTGAGCTGCTGCTCCTGCGCCTTGTCGGTTTTGTAGGTCTCGTCCCAGGCTTGGTTCGTTGCTGCGCCCGATGCGCTTGGCATGGCCGAGCCCTTCTCGCCCGTACCCGCGCCCTCGTTCGCCGCGGCCTTACTTGGCGCTGGCGCGCTTTCAGTACTTTTCGCCTTGCTCTTGGCTACGGCGATATCCGAGTAACGACCGGCGCTAACGCAGTCAACGCTGCGGCAGCAGCGGTGATCATTATAAGCTTTCTCATCTAAACTCTCCTTGGCGAATAGCCCCCAGCGCGGCCAACGCGACGGCGTGCCGAGAGTTCCGGGGTCTCACGCCGAATTGAGATTGCAGTGCGGGATGGGGCCCAAGGCGTCAGCGCTTGGCGTGCCCGTTCGCCTCGACGATGGCGATGTCCTCGCCTGCGTGTACCGACTTGAGGCGGCTCACGTCGTCGAGCGCCATCGCCCAGATGTTGCACGGGCTCGCCATGCGAATCTCGCCCTTGCTGCGCGACACGGGTGTCGGCCCGAAGCCGATCGCGATCGCGTTGCCGTCGGGCCAAAATGCGATCTCGCCAGGGCGCACCACGTCGCGCGCCTCCGGCTCGGCTGCGGAGGATACGGGCGCGCGGAAATAGACCTCATGCCCCCACATCTGCGCCTCGGCGTAGATCGGCAGCGCCGCCCAGATCCGCTCCGCGGTCGGCGTCTCCAGGAGCCTGGCGCGGATCGCAACCTTCCCCGCCCGGATCAAGATCTCCCGCATGGCGTACCCTCCTCGGCCCGCCGGTCTGCCGCTGGCGTTGCCGATCCTCACCTTCTCATTGCGGTGAAGCGGCAGCAATACCCCCGCATGGGGCATAACGCGCGAAGCTGGAGTTGCAGAGGCGCAGAGGCATCATGCGGCAGCCGCAATAAGAAATCGGGCCGGCATGCCGCCAGCCCAATCCTTAAATTTCGGCATAACTTGGGAAATCAGCCCTTTAGGCCGGCGGAGGTCCGAAGATGAGCACCGCGTTGAGGCCGCCGAAGGCGAAGGAGTTCGACATCGCGTAGTTGACCTTGAGGTCGCGGCCCACGTTGGGGATGTAGTCGAGGTCGCACTCCGGATCGGCCTCGTCGAGCCCGATGGTGGGCGGCACCCAGCCCTCCCGGATAGCGCGGATGCAGGTCGCGGCCTCGATACCGCCGCCGGCGCCGAGTGGGTGCCCGTGCATCGACTTGGTCGAGGAGATGGCGAGATTCTTGGCGTGGTTGCCGAACACCGCCTTGATCGCGCGCGTCTCGTTGGCGTCGTTGATCGTCGTCGCGGTGCCGTGCGCGTTGAGGTACTCGATGTCGGAAGGCGCGAGGCTCGCGTCGTCGAGCGCGCGGCGCATAGCCTCCTGCGGGCCTTCGATGTCGGGGTTGACCATGTCCTTGGCGTCCGAGGACATGCCGTAGCCGCAGAGCTCGCCCAGGATCCTGGCGCCGCGCTTCTTGGCGTGCTGGAGCGATTCCAGCACGATGATGCCGGCGCCCTCGCCGAGCACGGTGCCGTTGCGCTTCTTCGCAAACGGGAAGCAGCCTTCCGGCGACAGCACGTGCAGGGCCTGCCAGGCTTTCATGGTGCCGTAGTTGATGACCGACTCGGAGGCGCCGGCGATCGCCACGTCGACGAGGCCGTGCTGGATGTAGTCGCGCGCGATCCCGATGGCGTGGGTGGCGGTGGAGCAGGCCGAGCAGGTGGCGAAGGTGGGCCCCTTGATGCCGAACTCGATGCCGACGTGGGCGCTGGCCGAGGAGCCAATGACGCGCAGAAGCGTCAGCGGATGGGTGGCGCGCCGGCCCTCGAGGAAGAGGTAACGGTAGGACTGCTCGTAGGTGACGAGGCCGCCCGCGCCCGAGCCAACGATGCAGGCCGAGCGATAGGGGTCGGCGATCGGAAACTGGAGGCCGGACTGCTTCACCGCCTCATCGGCGGCGGCTGCCGCGAACCAGGAGTAGCGGTCGGCGTGCAAGACGAGCTTGTCGCGTTGGAAGTGCTTCAAGCGGGCCTTGGGATCGAAATCCTTGATCTGCGCCGCGATGAGGATCTTGAGATCTTCGAGTGGAAAGCCCTCGAGCGCGGTGACGCCGCACTTGCTGGCCTTCATCGAGGTCCACATGTCGTCGACGGTGAGGCCGATCGGCGTAACGACGCCCGTGCCCGTCACTACGACGCGGCGGTTGCCGTTCGCTTTTGTCATGGCCTAATACCTG
>CAXMLT010000657.1:0-4352 GCA_964194245.1 uncultured Hyphomicrobium sp. | reverse complement strand
ATTCCTACCAACTCCGCGACGGCACCAAACACCCAACGCGGAGTCTGTGATGACGGTCCCGCTTCGTGCCTCTCCAAGATCAAAATACTCGTAGGTCACATCGAATGTGAGGTGACGGTCGATCGGAATGCCGACGCCGCCTCCAACTCCCCACGCAAACTTGGTTTCGGTGTCCCCGGTGATCGTTTGGGTAAAGCCAGGACCCACTAGGGACCCGTCACTGAATCGGTTGGATGAGAAGCCGATGCTCCCTACAACAAACGGCTGGAACCAATGAAAGGTCCGCGGCGCTACGCCAGCGAGATCGATGTAACCGTTCGCCATCCCCACGAATGATTCAAATTTATTGCTGAACGTGAATGGGTTGGTCGGATCGTCGTTGGCACCACTAAACTTGCGGGATGGAAGATCGCCGAGCGTTCCGTCAATCCGAAGCCAGGGCGTGAACCGATACCCAATACCGCCATCGAAGAGGACCGAGCTGTCGGTGTCGCCAAAGATGTGGGTGAAGCACAAGGAGCAGACCGGCGAGGTGGGATCGCTATCGTGGAAAGAGGAGGATGTGGAAAACGCGCCACCTACATCGCCACGAATATAGAAGCCAGACAGGGGCGGGGGGGTGCTGTCGGTTTTTCGAGAAGAACGTCCTTGTTTCAGGAAGCGACTGTCCTAAATCCACCGCCGCAGCGGACGCATAGGGTAGGGGGTCTTCGTAACGGTGGAGAGTACGCATGCGAGACTATCGAGCCGTCGTCGATAAGATCATCCATCCCCGCTTCACAAATATTCGCAGGAGAATGCGCAGAGCGCTTGAGCAAGCTTATCAAGACGGACGCGACGATGCGGCTGCCAAGGTCGAGCAGGCTGCAGATATCTTGGTCCGCGATATCCGTGGCGCAGATGGGCGGATCAGCTTTAGTCGCCGGGTATCTGGCCTAACAGCTATCGATCCAGCCACGATCCAATAAGATCAATAAGGTGGCCCCGGCTTGCGACCGGGCCCCACTATTTTCTGGGCCGGTCAGCATGGCGTAAGCCCCTACTGATACCGTTAGAGTGCTAGCTGACGCTCATTCTGTGGGCGCCATAAGCACCGCAACTCAGCCCGGTCGCAAGCGTGAGCCAGCGGCCGGGTTTTCTGTTGCCCCGGTCGCAAGCCGGGGCTCATTGCTTTTCATCACCCCCGCCGCCATCCCCAGCATCGGCATCTTTCTGTGACGGCACATGCAGTTTTCCCACCCTAGTAAGTTCGCCTGTACGGCCATTAAATCGCCGACGGAAGTGCAGTGGCGATGCCGTTTAGTAGCATCCGGCGCGAGAGAATTGCATGCCAGCGTGCCCCATCCAATCCGGTGACGGTCTTTGGGGCGCATTGCGGCTCCGGATCAAGCCGGCGAAGCGATGTCTTGTCGCTCAAGCGCTGGTCCTGGCCGGTTGCGCCGCGCAACCGTTCACATTCACGGAATCCGAGCAGCACCTGATAGGGCACGCGCAATCGCAAGTGGCTGAATGTCTGGGCTCTCCCAATCAAACACGCGATGACGGCTACACGTCGATATGGACCTACGAATTTGCTCAGTCCGCGGGCGGCATTTCGCAGGCTTGTTCTTTGACCGTGACCTTCAAGCAGAAGTACGTGAGCAATGTGACGTCGACCGATGCCTCCGGAAATCGCCTCCCGCCCGGCCAGCAGTGTTGGACGGCGACAATGGGGTGGTGTTCGACCATCAAGTAGGCACCCGCTGCACCCGCCCCCTCGAACACACGAGACCAGCATCGAAGCGGCAAGATCAGAAATCGATGGGCAGGATCGGCACAGGCGATCCGGCCGCCAGCGGGGGCGCCTCCTGCGCCCGCACGATCATGACGTCAGCTTTCACCAGGCTCGAGATGCGGCCGCTATCCTGCGAGGCAAGCGCGCGCACGCGAGGCGGCGAGCCTGGCTCGAGCACGGCCAGCATGTAGTGCTGGCGCGGGCCATTGGCGTCGAGATCGGAGGCAAGGATCGCGGTCTGCTCGCTTGCAGGAGCGTCCGCGCGGCCGAGCAGGGCGTGGATGAGGGGTACGAGGAAAACGCGCGCCGCGACGAGGCACGAATTCGGGTTGCCGGGGAGCCCCAGTACGCGCATTTCGTCGAGGCGACCGAACAGCATGGGCTTGCCCGGCCGGATGGCGACCTTCCAGAAGTCGAGCTTGAGCCCGCGGGCTTCGAGCGCCGGGCGCACGAGGTCGCGATCTCCGACCGAGGCCCCGCCGATGGTTACAAGTATGTCGGCGCCGGAGGCGGCCTGCAGCTTGGCGGCGAGCGCGTCGCGCGTGTCGCCCGCGATGCCGAGCAGCTGCGCCCTGCCGCCGGCCTGCTCCACCAGCGCAGCGAGGCCATAAGAGTTCGATGAGACGATCTGGTCAGGCCCGGGAGCGCCGGAGCCGGGCTCGACCAGCTCGTCGCCCGTGGCCAGGATGGCGACGACGGGTCTGCGGCGCACGCGCACCTCGGCGTGGCCCGCGGCGGCTATAAGCGTGACGGCGGCGGCTTCGAGCCGGTGCCCGGCCGTGAGCACCGTCCGGCCCGCAGTGAAGTCCCCGCCGGCTAGCCGGACGTTGGCGCCGGGCCGCGACGCCTCCAGCACGTGGACCCTCTCACCGGAGCGCTCGGTATTCTCCTGGATGACGACGGTATCAGCCCCGGCGGGCACGGGCGCGCCGGTGAAGATGCGCACCGCATCTCCCGCTGCGACCGTTCCGTCAAAACGGCGCCCGGCTTGCGCCTCGCCGGTGACGGTGAGCGCCGCGGGCACAGTCGCGACGTCGGCCGCGCGCACCGCATAGCCGTCCATGGCGGAGGCGTTGAACGGCGGCTGCGTCAGCTTGGCGACGACATCCTCGGCCAGCACGCGCTCGCGCGCTCCCAACAGGTTCACGCTCTCGGCCTCGACGGGCACGACGCCGCTCATGATGCGGGCCAGTGCCTCTTCGACGGGAAGGAGGGCCATCGTCACTCGCCTTTGCGGGCGTTCGCTTCCGCGCGGTAGTGGCCCGAGCGTCCGCCCGCCTTCTCGAGCACGCGGATGCCGCCGATGCGCATGGCGCGGTCGACCGCCTTCAGCATGTCGTAGAGGGTCAGGCAGGCGACCGACACCGCGGTCAACGCCTCCATCTCGACGCCCGTCGGGCCGGATGTCTTGACCTCGGCCGTCACGCGTACGCCCGGCGGCTCGGGCGTAGGCTCGAGATCGACGGAGACCTTGGTCAGGCTGAGCGGATGGCACAGCGGGATCAGCTCGTGCGTGCGCTTGGCGGCCATGATGCCGGCGATGCGCGCGGTCGCGATCACGTCACCCTTGGGCGTCTCGCCGCTTTCGAGCAGTGCAAGCGTTGCGGGTGCCATGGCGATGAAGCCTTCGGCGACGGCCGTGCGCGCGGTCGCTGGCTTGTCCGAGACGTCGACCATGCGCGCCTCGCCCTTGTCGCCGATGTGGCTCAGTCGCGGCTTGCCCATCACGCGGTCTTTCTGGCGGCGGGTGCCAGGAGCGCTCGCGTCGCCGAGGCGACGTCGGCCTGGCGCATCAGGCTTTCGCCCACGAGGAACGTCGCCACCCCGCAGCGGCTCAGCCGCGCGATGTCCGCCGGCGTGAAGATGCCGCTCTCGCCGACGACGATGCGGTCCTTCGGTACACGCGGCGCAAGCCGCTCTGTCGTCGCGAGCGTCGTCTCGAAGGTCTTGAGGTTGCGATTGTTGATGCCGACGAGGCGGCAGTCGAGCAGGAGCGCGCGGTCGAGCTCGGCTTCGTCGTGCACCTCGGCGATGGCGTCCATGCCCCAATCTTTCGCCGCCGCGGCGAGATCGCGAGCGACGGCATCGTCAACCTCGGCGAGGATGATCAAAATGCAGTCCGCGCTCCAGGCGCGCGCCTCGGCAACCTGGTAGGTGTCGAGCATGAAGTCCTTGCGTAGCGCCGGCAGTGCGGTCGCCGCGCGCGCCGCTGTAAGGTACTCGGGCGCGCCCTGGAACGAGGGTCCGTCTGTTAAAACGGAGAGGCACGCGGCGCCGCCCGTCTCGTAGGCCTCGGCGAGCGCGGGGGGATCGAAATCGGCGCGGATCAGCCCCTTCGATGGGCTCGCCTTCTTGATCTCGGCGATGAGGGCGGGCTCGCCGGCGCGGTGCTTTGCCTCGATGGCCCCGGCAAATGGGCGTACGCGCGGCGCGCTGCGGGCGAGCTCGGCCAGCACGTGCAAAGGCACGGCGTCCTTGGCGCGCGCAATTTCTTCAAGTTTATAGCGCGTGATCTTTTTGAGGATGTCGGCCATGGCGCAAGGATACGCTTGTGGAGCGGCGCTTGCTACCGGCGGGG
>CAXMLT010000656.1:0-4259 GCA_964194245.1 uncultured Hyphomicrobium sp. | reverse complement strand
GCGCCGATGCTCTATATCGGCGAGAAGGTGGGCTCGGGCGAGGGCCCCGAGGTCGACATCGCGGTCGATCCGCTCGAGGGCACGACGATCTGCGCCAAGGCGATGCCAAACGCGCTCGCGGTGCTCGCGATCTCCGAGCGCGGCGGCCTCCTGCACGCGCCCGACATCTACATGAACAAGATTGCCATCGGACCGGGCTATGCGCCGGGCATCGTCGATCTCGATGCCCCGCCCGGGGCCAACATCGAGGCGCTGGCGAAGGCGAAGGGCGTGCCGGTCGCCGAGATCACGGCCTGCATCCTCGACCGTCCGCGCCACGCGGAGCTGATCGCGGCGGTGCGCAAGGCGGGTGCGGCCGTGCAGCTCATTCCCGACGGTGACATCGCGGGCGTCATCTGGACGACGGACCCGGACGAGACCGGCATCGACATCTATCTCGGCTCGGGCGGCGCGCCCGAAGGCGTGCTGGCGGCGGCGGCGCTGCGCTGCATCGGCGGCCAGATAGAGGGGCGGCTGCTCCCCGCGTCCGACGAGCAGCGCGAGCGCACGCAGAAGATGGGCATCGCCGACGTCAACCGGAAGTTCAAGCTCGAGGACATGGCCTCAGCCGACGTGATCTTCTCGGCGACCGGCGTGACCGACGGCTCGCTGCTCGACGGCGTGCGCTTCAGGGGCGACTTCGCGGAGACGGAAACGCTCGTCATGCGCTCGCGCACCGGTACCGTGCGGCGCATCAAGACGACGTGCCGGAATGTCGGCACGCGCTTCATCGGCTAACGCCGCGCACCACGCCCCAATCGCAACGATGTGCAAGAGAGCTAGCGGCGCGGCACGTCGCTGATGCGGCGCAACAGGTCCGCAACCGGGTAGTCGACCCAGGCGTGGGTGACGAGATCGCGGTGGCTCAAGTTCTGGCCGCCAGGGAAGATGTTGACGGTGCCCGGCGTCAGGCGCGGCTCGAGCGAGGTCGCAAAGTCGATCTGGTTGTCGGCGAGTACGCGCTCCATCTCGGCATTCTTACCTTCGGTGGAGCCGAGATAGGTGCTCACGAAGAAGGCCGAGCGGTCGTTCGAGATCCAGGACGCGAACTTGCCGAGCTCGCCGTAGAGCGCGTCGAGCAGCACGACGCCGCGCACGCGCTTCATGAGGCCGCCCTTCGACGCGCACCATGCCGCCGGTAGATAGCCGCCGCTGTAGGCGACCATGATGATCGGCATGCTGGCGAACGTGCGCACCGAGCGCTGGTCGCCGTGGAGCTTGGCGAGCTTCTGCGCGGCCTCGCCGACGAACTTCGCGAAGGCGCCGGGCTGCCAGAATTTGCCGGCGCTCGAATCCGAGGCATCGGAGGCGAACTGTGGCGCGACCAGCACCGCATTGACGCCCGAGGCCGTGATCTGCGCGGGGAGCCGCTGGCGGTAGAGGACGTCGCGGCGCAGCGTGGCGCCATGGCCGTGGAAGTAGACGATCATCACCGAGGGGCGGCGGATGTCGAAGCCCTTGGGAATGTGCAGGAGCACGCGATCATCGCTGTAGGTTTCGTCCTGCCAATAGGTGTGGCCGAAGAAGGTGCGATGGCCGAGGCGCCCATTGTCCTCGACATTCAGGAACGGCTGATCGGAGCTGGCGACGTTGCCCGAATAGGGGAATGGCGCGGACTCGAATGGGATGATCGCGGTCTTATCCTGCTTGGTCGGCTGAGTGCGGGCGTAGACCTGCTGCGGGATCGGCGGAATGGTCGGGCGGATAGCGCCGGTGGTCGCGGGCGCGCTGCGCGCAAGCGTGGGCTCGCTCGAGGGAACGAGCGCACAAACGCCGCCGAGCAGTGCGGCCAAAGTAGGAACTAGTCGAGAAAGATGCATTCCCCCTCCGACGATCTACGAAGTGTGCGCAAAGCGCGTTAGTTTTTAGCCAATAACCGCCGTTTAGACGCCCCACGGTGCGGCTGCAACAATTTGGACATAGCCTTAGTTAAAATACGAAAGTGTCGATTCGGGGGAAGCGGCCGCGGCCGCGCCAACGGGCAGGCAGGCAAATGGCCGCAAGGGGTCGTGATGCAGCGATGCCCCGTAGGCGGTGCAATTTGGCAACGTGATTGCAGCAAATGGGCATGCCGATTGTGAGACTCTCCGCGCTCCAATAGGTTTTGCCAGGGCATGAAACGCTTAGCGCAGGCTTCCGAATGGCAATTGCTGGAACGATCGGTACGCCCTCATCCGAGGAGCGTGGACTGGACCTGCGGACCGTAACGACCGTCACCGCCGCGGCACTCGCGATCGCCGACATGATCGGCATCGGAGTGTTCACGAGCCTCGGCTTCCAGGTGCAAGGCATCCCATCGGCGTTCGCCGTGCTGATGCTCTGGGTCGTCGGCGGTATTGCCGCCCTGTGCGGCGCTCTCTCCTACGGAGAACTCGCCGCCGCGCTTCCGCGCTCGGGCGGCGAATACAACTTTCTGTCGCACATCTACGGACGCGGCATCGGTTTCGTCGCGGGGTGGATCTCCGCGACCGTCGGCTTCGCGGCGCCCGTGGCGCTGGCGGCCATGGCGTTCGCAGGCTACTTCGACGGCATCGCGCCGGGCATCATCAATGCGGCGACGGTGGAGGTGTTCTCCACCAAGGTGTCGCTCATTCCCATCGGCATCGTCTGGCTTGTCGGTCTCATCCACTTGAGCGGCGTGGCGCTGGGCAGCACGTTTCATAACTACGCGACCGGGCTGAAGCTCGCGCTGATCGTCGTCCTCATCTTCGCCGGGCTTGCGCTCGGCACGCCGCAGCCGATCTCGTTTGCGCCGTCGGCCTCCGACCTCCACTACATCGCGGGCGCACCGTTCGCCGTCGGGCTCGTGTTCGTGATGTACGCCTACTCGGGCTGGAATGCGGCCACGTACATCGCGGGCGAGGTCCACAACCCGCAGCGCAGCCTGCCGCTCGCCATCCTGGCCGCCACGCTGATCGTGATCACCCTCTACGTCGGCCTCAACGCGGTCTTCCTCTACACCACGCCCATCGACCAGATGGCCGGCCAGGTCGAGGTCGCGTTGATCGCCGGCAAGCACATCTTCGGCGACGCGGGCGGCCGCCTCGTCGGCGCGCTGATCTGCCTCGGCCTCATCTCCTCGATCAGCGCCATGATCTGGATCGGGCCGCGCGTCACGCAGGTGATGGGCGAGGACATTCCGATGATGCGGGTGTTCGCGCGGACCTCCAAGAACGGCGTGCCGGCGATCGCGATCATTTTCCAGCTCTGCGTCACGACGCTGCTGATGGCGACGCGCAGCTTCGAGTCCGTGCTCGACTACATCCAGTTCAGCCTGACGTTCTGCTCGTTCCTCGCCGTGCTCGGCGTGATCGTGTTGCGCATCCGCGAGCCCGACCTGAAGCGCCCGTACCGCATGTGGGGCTATCCGTTCACCCCGGCCGTCTTCCTCGCGGTAACCACGTTCATGATGTACTACCTCGTTATCGAGCGGCCGTGGCAGTCACTCGCCAGCATCGCCACAATGCTGGCCGGACTTCTCATTTATGCAATCTCGCTGACCCAGGCGCCGACCCGCGCCAAAACGGAGAGTTCGATCGATGGATAGCGCCCGACCGGTAAAGGCGGTTGCGTTTGCGTTGAGCCTGCTGCTCGTCTTCGCGCAGGCGGCAACGGCCGAAACCGCCGCAGCCGTCGCAACCGCGGACGATACGGCGAAGATCCTCGCCGGCATGCCGCCTTCGGCGGACTCCCCGCTTACCTCCTACACCAAGGACGGAAGCTGGCAGCAGCACGCCAAGCGCTTCGATGCCGCCTGGGCCGCGCTCGACAAGCGCCAGCTCTCGAAGATCAAGGCGTGGTCGACGCAGTACCTGCCGCCGCGCAAGTCGGCCGTGTTCTACATGTTCAGCGGGCCGGACTTCCTCTACGCCGACGCCTTCTATCCGGGTGCCGACACCTACGTCATGGCCGCGCTCGAGCCGGTTGGCGAGATCCCTGATCTCACCGGTATGTCGAGGGGACAGGTGGAGGGCGGCATAGGACGCATCGAGAACTCGCTCAACACCGTGCTGAACTACAGCTTCTTCATCACTAAGAAGATGCGCGGCGAGCTTTCCGGCGGCCGGTTCGGCGGCACGCTGCCGATCCTCTACGTGTTCCTGGAGCGCTCCGGCAAGACGATCCGCGACGCGAGCCTCGTGGCGCTCGACGCCGACGGCAACGTGAAGCCCGCCAACGATCCGGCGCTGCCGAAGAACCCCCCGCGCGGCGCGAAGATC
>CAXMLT010000655.1:0-2458 GCA_964194245.1 uncultured Hyphomicrobium sp. | reverse complement strand
GCGGGCGCCGGCGGGATTGCCGCACGGAAGCCTTCCACATGAGCCGCGATCTGCGGGAACTCGGCGACCGTTAGCTGCGGCCCATCGGCCAGAACCACGGCGCGGAACATGGCGTTCTCCAGTTGACGCACGTTGCCGGGCCAGGAATAGCTGGTCAGCAGCTCGAGCGCATCTTTGCTCACACCGTTGACGCGCCGGCCCTCTTCCGCGGCGAATCGCGCCAGGAAGTGCAACGCCAGCTCGGGCACATCCTCGAGCCGGTCGCGCAGCGGCGGCACCCAGATCGGGAACACGTTCATGCGGTAGTAGAGGTCCTCACGGAACTTACCCTCGCGCACGAGCTGGATCATGTTGCGGTTGGTCGCCGAGATGAGGCGGAAGTCGATCCTGATCGGCCGCTTCGAGCCAACGGGGTCGATCTCGCCATCCTGCAGCGCGCGCAAGAGCTTCACTTGTGCGTCGAGCGGCAGCTCGCCGATCTCGTCAAGGAACAGCGTGCCGCCGTCGGCCTCCTGGAACTTGCCGACGCGCTTGTCGACGGCGCCGGTGAAGGAGCCCTTCTCGTGGCCGAAGAGCACGCTTTCAACAAGGTTCTCGGGGATGGCGCCGCAGTTGACGACGATGAACGGCTTGCCGGCGCGATCGCTCTCGCCCTGGACGGCGCGGGCAATCAACTCCTTGCCGACGCCCGACTCGCCCTCGATCAGCACGGGGATGTTGGAGGCGGCGGCGCGCTTGCCGAGCGCGATCACGCGCTCCATGCCATCGCCGCGGATGATGAGATCGGCGAAGGTGAGCGTGCCCTGCACCTTCTTCTTGATTCGGCTGATCTCACCAGCGAGCGCCTCGATCTTGAGTGCGCTCTTGATGGAGACCTCGAGGCGCTCCGGCGAAGCGGGCTTCACCACGAAATCGACGGCGCCGGCGCGCATGGCGTTGATGGCGGCGTCGATCGAGCCGTGCGCGGTTTGCACGATGATGGGGGGCACTCCCGGCTTGCCGTTGAGCTTGTCGAGCACCGCCATGCCGTCGACCCCGTCCATGACGAGATCGAGGAGCACGAGGCCGATATCGGCCCCCGCCGGCCCGTCGAGGATCTGTAAGGCTTGCTCGCCGGAGCTGGCGCTTTTGGTATCGAAGCCTAGCCGCTTGACTGTTTCTTCGAGGATGCGGCGCTGGGCGGGATCGTCATCGACGATTAGGAGACTCTTGACCATATGGCACTCGAACTCAACCTCACCGACCCTGAACTGGTGGTTCCAAGTCCGAATGCTTCGGAAAAGGACAGTCGGCCACCAGCAGGTCACTCAACAGAGACGAGATTGCCCAACATGGGTAAATAAGGCGTTGCGAGAGGGCTCAGGTTGAGCCTTTTTTGGGCAGAAGCCCCGCCTTGGGGCGAAATTGGCGTTGCTTTGACGCCGTGCCATCCCCAGGTTAACGACCTGCCCCACCTGCGATCCGGAGACTTTTTCGATGCGAACTGACACGCGCGGCTTGCCCCGCTTGCCTACAGCCCACCAGCAGCACGGGGCGGGAAATGGAGCAGCGGCCGAGCTCGGCACCTTGCCCGAATGGACGCTCGCCGATCTCTATACCGCGCTCGACGCGCCTGAGGTCGCTCGCGATCTGGAGAAGGCAGCGGCTGAAGCCCGACGCATCAAGGAGGCCTATCGCGGCAAGCTCGCCCACCTCGACGCCGACGGGCTCGCCTCCGCGATCGAGGAGTTCGAGCGCCTCGTCGAGGTTATGGGCCGGCTCGGGTCGTTTGCCGGGCTCAACTATGCCGCCGACCAGTCGGACCAGACGCTAGCCAAGTTCTATGGCGACATCTCCGAAAAGCTCACGGCGATTTCCACCGACATCATCTTCTTCGACCTGGAGCTGAACCAGATCGAGGATCAGCGCATGGTGGAAGCGCTCAAGAACCCGCGGCTCGCCCGCTACAAGCCGTGGATCGAGAACGTCCGCAAGGAGAAGCCCTACCAGCTCGAGGAGACGCTGGAGCGGCTTTTCCACGAAAAGAGCCAGACCTCCAACTCCTCCTGGGACCGCCTGTTCAGCGAGACGATGACGGCGCTGCGCTTTCCTGTCGAGGGCGCGCCGGAGCCGCTGCCGCTGGAGCTCACGCTCAACCTGCTTTCCGACCCGAAGGAGGAGAAGCGCAGGGCCGCGGCGGAAGCGCTGGCCAAGGTGTTCAAGGACAACGTCCGCCTGTTTGCGCTCATCACCAACACGCTTGCGAAGGACAAGGAGATCTCCGACCGCTGGCGTGGATTCAAGGACGTTGCCGACAACCGCCACCTTGCCAACCGCGTCGAGGCCCCCGTCGTCGACGCGCTGGTGAAGAGCGTGCGCGACGCCTACCCGCGCCTTTCGCATCGCTACTACAAGATGAAGGCGAAGTGGCTTGGCAAGGAGCGGCTAGCACACTGGGACCGCAACGCGCCGCTGCCCG
>CAXMLT010000654.1:0-2444 GCA_964194245.1 uncultured Hyphomicrobium sp. | reverse complement strand
GGTGCGGCTTGTGCAGGGCCCGCGTCTTGTGAGCCGAGTCAACTTCATGGCCGAGCGGTCACTTGCTGCCGGTGGGCGGCTTAGCGGTAACTAGTCGGCGCGCTTCAAAGCAACGCGATCTCTTCGTCGAGCGCGTCTTGGGCTGTGACGAGATCGACACCCACATCCACTGTGTACCGATCTGAGGTTCGCGTCGGCGCGCTGAGGCAGCCTCACCGCAGGGGGCCGGCCGTGGGCCGTTGCGTTACGCCGTTTGAGTTAGTGGGGCGGACAGCACGCCACCCAAAGGATCGGCGCTTTCAACCCGATTGCGGCCGTTCTCTTTAGCCCGATAGAGCGCGCGATCAGCTTCTGCAAGCAGAGCGGCTAAATCGCAGACGCGATCGTCTGTTGATGCGACGCCTGCGCTGACCGTAATGGTGAAGGGGCCGGCTGTACCGGCGTGCTCAGTGAGCTCGAAGGCCTCGCGTACACGGTCGGCAACCCAGATTGCCTCGTGATGAGATGTGGTCGGCAGCAGGCATGCAAATTCCTCGCCTCCCATGCGGGCCAGCAGATCTGTCGGCCTTAGGTGTATGGATGCGACCCGGCAGAACTCGGTGAGTGCGGTATCGCCGGTGGCGTGACCGAACCTGTCATTGATGCTCTTGAATGCATCGAGATCGAATAGAAGCAGCGCCGCCGGTGTGCGCGCCCAAAGGCTGCGCTCCATCAGCTTGCTCCCTTGCTCAAAGAAAGCGCGGCGGTTCGCGACACCGGTCAGCGGATCAATCAGAGACGCTTGCCGATACCAGAGCAAAATGCGCTCCTTCACAATACTTCCGAATAAAAACGCGCCGCAGATGCTGAGAAACAGCGACTCGAACACGACGAAGGTCAGAAGATCAACGTGAAAGCTTGTGCCTGTCCGAGAGCCTACGAGTTTTTTACGCAGTGATCAAAGGGGCTTGACTCACAATTCAGGCTGGTTAAATGGTGTGGTTAAGGAATGGTTTTAGATCCATCCGTTACTGCCTTGATTGCACTGTCAATTCCTTCTTTCGACGGAGGACAGCGTGGCAGCAGTTAGCGGCACGCTTGTTATCATGGATATTAAGGCGCTGCGTCGGGAGTGGCTGGCGAGTCACGTTAAGATTTGGGCCGAAGCCAACAGTCTCGACATCGTGACACTCGACCCGTCGCATGCTCTGGATGAATTCTGCGAATATCCCGATTGCCGCATGGTGATACTAAGTCTTGGTGTCGAATCTGTCGCGGACGCCGACACCTCGAAGCTCATCAAAGCACTTCGTGCCCTCGTGCCCTGCGCAGCACTGGTCGTCGTGTCGGATAGCGACCAGCCGTGGGAACTTGTGGCAGCAGTCGAAGCTGGTGCCGTGGGCTTCGTATCGACAAATCACGACCCGGATCTCGTACTGCGAGCGTTGTCGTTCATTCTCGACGGCGGCTCTTATTTTCCGGCACCCGCCATCCTCGGCGCGGTGGGCCGCAATGGCGGGAATGGGCGCAACGGGCTGTCCGAGACTCCACTCGGCGAGGACGATGATTCGTCGCCGGGCGGAGTGGTGTGCGCGCCCCGCGCATTGACCGCGCGTCAACAGGAAGTGCTGGAGCTGCTTCAGCTTGGCGAGTCGAACAAGCATATCGCGCGTCACCTCGGCATGACCGAGTCGACGGCCAAGGTTCATGTTCGACACATCATGCGCAAATTCGGCGCAACCAACCGCACCCAGGCCGCGCTCAGCGCCAAATTCCCGCAAAAGGCCGATGAGCCGAAGTTGGCGGACGTCTTGACCGTACTGCACCACTGACCTTTGTGCACATGGATGCTGTGTGTTTCGGATCGCAGCGTTCCTCGCCTGGCCGGACCAGCTCAACTTGGGAAGGCCCGCTCGGAGGGATCCGGGCGGTCTACCGGCGTTTCAAGCGGTCGGGGTTTACGCCAGCACCGCGGAGATAAGCCCTGCGCGGCGATGATGTCCCAGTTAGCGTGGCTGAGGCCGCACGAGGCATGGGCACGAGGCATGGGAACGATCGCGCCAACTATGAGGGCCCCAAAGTCCGGCTTTGCATCGCCATCGGATGCGACAACCTCGGCATCGATGATGGCCGATGGCCCGGCCCGCACACATAAGCCGAATGAAGTAGTCGCGCAGGACCAATCTGAGGTGTATTTTGCATTGATGGGATCTTGGCGGGAGGCGTCCTTGCCCATGAACAACTCGCCGACCGAGGACGAACAAGATCAGGCTTTTGCGAAGGCCGTCGAACGGGCTCGCGAGCGGGCGAAGAGCTTATACCTTCATCGGGAGGTCGCGGTGAACGCACTGTCGAGTGCGTTTGATGCAGGCTTCGAAGCCGCCATGGAGTTCTACACCAGCGAGGAGTTTGAGCTCTCAGGTAAGAGCGCTTCGAAATCTGGAAGCGGCGGACACTCTTAGCTC
>CAXMLT010000653.1:0-6302 GCA_964194245.1 uncultured Hyphomicrobium sp. | reverse complement strand
GGGCCGGGCGAGGTCGGCTTCTTCACCGCCGCCATCAAGGAGGTCGCGGACACGCGCGTCGGCGACACGGTGACGGATGCCCGCCGCCCGACCGCCGAAGCCCTCCCCGGCTTCAAGCCGGCACAGCCGGTGGTGTTCTGCGGACTATTCCCCGTCGATGCCGCCGACTTCGCCAACCTGCGCGATGCCATGGCCAAGCTGCGCCTCAACGACGCGAGCTTCTCCTTCGAGATGGAGACCTCGGCGGCGCTGGGCCTCGGCTTCCGCTGCGGCTTCCTCGGGCTGCTGCACCTCGAGATCATCACCGAGCGGCTCGAGCGCGAGTTCAATCTCGACCTCATCACCACCGCGCCGAGCGTCGTCTATCATATCTACATGACCGACGGCACGAAGCTCGAGATGCACAATCCGGCCGACATGCCAGATCCGAGCCGCATTGACCGCATCGAGGAGCCGTGGATCAAGGCGACGGTCTTGGTGCCCGACGAGTACCTGGGCGGCGTCCTGAAGCTGTGCCAGGACCGGCGCGGGCGGCAGAAGGACCTCACCTACGCCGGCAATCGCGCGATGCTCGTCTATGAGCTGCCGCTGAACGAGGTGGTGTTCGACTTCTACGACCGGCTGAAATCGATCAGCAAAGGCTACGCCTCCTTCGACTACCAGATCCTCGGTTACGAGGCGGGCGACCTCGTGAAGATGCAGATCCTCGTCAACGCGGAGCCGGTCGATGCGCTGTCGATGATCGTGCATCGCTCGCGCGCGGATGCCCGCGGCCGCGTCATGTGCGAGAAGCTGAAGGATCTCATTCCGCAGCACATGTTCGTCATTCCGGTGCAGGCGGCGATCGGCGGGCGCATCATCGCGCGCGAGACGATCCGCGCGTTGCGGAAGGACGTGATCGCCAAGTGCTACGGCGGCGATATCACGAGAAAGCGCAAGCTTCTCGAGAAGCAGAAGAAGGGCAAGAAGAAGATGCGCCAGTTCGGGCAGGTGGAGATCCCGCAGGAGGCCTTCATCGCCGCGCTCAAGATGGAAGAGAACTAGGGCGCCTCGCGCGCGTCGAGCATGCGCGCGACGGATCGCGCCCGCCTCCTCCGTTTTCACATCAAATCGCAGGGAACCAAGCCACAGCGCTGCCCATTTTTTGCAGGAATTCCCTGCTGGTCTCCCCGTTTCGTCCCGCCGCTGCAGCGGCCGGCAGCAGAACCGGCTCGGGCACGGCACATGATCAGAAGGAGCATTACCGTGACACCAATGCGAAAGCTTCTCGTCCCTCTTCTATGCGCGAGCCTCTTGGCTCCGTCGCTCCCCGCCGCCTCCGCCCACGCGCTACCGCTGGCAAGACCCGCCGTCGCTGCCGATAACGGCGTCACCTTGGCCCGCTGAGGTCGCGGACCCGGCCCGCTGGGCATCTTCGGCGCCATCGTCGCCGGCACGCTCGTCGCCGCCGCCATCACTGACCATCGCGCGCGCCATGAAGACATGGAGCACTGCGCGGCGGACTTCCGTTCCTTCGATTGGCGCACCGGCACCTACATCAATCGCTACGGCGAGGAGCGCGTCTGCCCTTATCTGCGCTGAGGCGTTCGATACAAAACGAGCTCAAGGCGTCGGTTGCACAACCGGCGCCTTTCGCATTTCAAGACGCCCACGGCGCATCGTCGCAGCGAGCATTCGCGCCGCATTCCTTTCATGCGCGTCTGTAAGATAGCGCTCAACCCGGCGCGGCTGTCGCTGACAGCTGCTCCAGATGTCGGCGCGGGGGACTTGACGGGCCGATAGCCGGGGACTGCACGAGCGCATGAGGCGCAACGGCTGGCGAGGATGCGGCCGTCGATGCTGACCGCGCCGTGAATCCGAAACGGGGCGCGAGCTGCACGCAGCCGTCCCGACAATCTCTACACATCCAGGAGTGACCATGAGCAAGCGGCTCTCAACCGCGGCGATCGGCTTTGCGTTCGCGTGTTCGATCGGCTCGGCACAGGCGGGCCCCTACTTCGGCTTCGACGGGCGCCACTACGGGGAGCTGGAGAACGCCCCCAACTTCGGCCGTCCAAAGACCACCGAGCACGGCAAGCTCGATCACGCCGACGCCCCTCGCAAGTGCCTACAGCCGGAGATCCGCGCTTTGCTGGAAAAGGTCGAGGACGTGTTTGGGCCGGTCGAGGTGATCTCGACCTGCAGGCCGGGCGCGACCATCGCCGGCAGCGGGCGCCCCTCGCGGCACGCAAGCGGCAACGCAGTCGACTTCGAGGCCGGCAGCCGCAAGGCCGCGATCATCAAGTGGCTCGTCGCGAACAACCACACGGGCGGCACCATGACCTACTCGGACATGAGCCATATCCATATCGACTTCGGCCCGTATTTCGTGGCGCTGGCGGCCCCGTCTGGCGGTGGCGGCACGCGCGCGGCAAGCCGCGTCACTCGCGGCGTGCGCTATGGCGAGGGCTACTCGCGCGCCTATGATCGCGCCTACGATGGGGGATCGCGCGGGTACGCGCGTGAGGCCTACAACAGCACGCGCGGGAGCTCCTACGGCTACGGCCGCGCCGATAGCGGCTCGCAATACCGGTCGGGCTACGCGACCATCTATCGTTAGCTCCACGGTGAGAGGTGCCGGCACTCTCCCGGCGCCTCTCAACTCGCAGTCGCAGGAGCCCAATGGCCTTCGGGAAATGTCCCGGGGCCGGTCAGCGCCTTGCCGCTTCAACCCCGCCACAATCGGTTGCGTTACGGATTGTTGCCGGCCCTCGATCATATGCTCGCCGCTTGGCCTAAGCGCGCGGAAACCCCGAAATTCCGGCCGTTACTCAATCACTTCGTAAGCTTCGTAAGGTCCGCCAGACGTGATCGGGGAAGGCCCTCTTCGCCTTGCCTTTCGTCCGAGCCCGGTCCATATAGGGCCGATCGAACACGCCTTGGTTCACGATACGGCGGCGCTTAATTGCGTCGACACTGACGTCTCCATCGCGCGATTTGATGTCCTCCGTCATCCGTCGGAGGGGATTGCCTAATTGCTTTGGAGGCATTGGATGGCAAACGGCACTGTGAAGTGGTTCAACGGCCAAAAGGGCTACGGCTTCATCCAGCCGGATGAGGGTGGCAACGACGTCTTCGTGCACATCTCGGCTGTCGAGCGCGCTGGTCTTTCGACCCTGCGCGAGGGACAGAAGGTCGGGTACGAGACCGAGACTGGTCGCAACGGCAAGGTCGCGGCCGTCAACCTGCGCCCTCTCTAACGAACCGCGGAGCATTTCCGCTTTTAGGGGAGCAGCCTAGCCTGCTCCCCTAGCATTATGAGGGCACGATGCCGGCGCCACTGCGGCGCCCCGTGCGCATCCTCGAACAGGAGATTTGATGGCGAAGGAAGAGATGCTGGAGTTCGAAGGCGTGGTCGCGGAAGTGCTTCCCGACGCCCGCTGTCGCGTCAAGCTCGACAACGGCCATGAGGTGATTGCCTACACCTCGGGACGCATGAAGAAGAACCGCATCCGCATTCTCGCCGGCGACAAGGTGACGGTCGAGATGACGCCGTACGATCTCACCAAGGGCCGCATCAACTTCCGCCACAAGGACGTGCGCTCGGGCCCGCCGGGCGGAGGACCGCCGCGCGCAGGCGCTGGCGGCATGCGCCGCCGCTGAGGGTGCGCCGATTTTTTGCGAACTTGCTTGCCAAGGTATTTGGAACCTACCGCCTGACGGGAAGCGGGAGATGGCCTTGTCGAGCTGCGCGACCGATCTCCTTTAGAGATGCGTTGATGGCTGTCTGCCAGGATTTCCCGATGCTTCTCGCGGCGTCGAGTTCGGTCTGAAGTGCGGCCTCGTCGATTTGCAAGTAAATGTCGATGAGCTCGAGCGCTTGTCGTAGATCCTTTTGCTTCTTGCCAACTTCGGTCGACTTGCGACGCTGCGCCACGAGTAGTTTATGCACGGCAAACCTGAGAGGCGTTGGCACGCGTACGAGAACCCCTGACCCGTAGAGCGCCACGGTGTTGATCGTTTCTGCGGTCGGGAACTCTTGGAAGGTCAGCGGAACGGCAGCACGCCCAAGGCTTGCTACAAGAACCGGCGACTTCCGGCCCCGGCCATAGGATGTGATCAGATCGACTGCGAAACCGTTGGACGCGCGGAACACTTTCGGCAGTTTGTCGTCAGCATGCCAGACTGGGTCGAAGCTTTGATCCGCTCGTTTCAGAATACTGCCAATATTCTCCTCCTCCTCGCTAGCCTCGAACTCCGCTAACGACAGGTCTGCATCATTGGTCGTTAGAGTGGCGGCCGGGGCGTAGTAACCGAGCACGCCCGCGTACGTTTGGTATGCGGCGGTGCCGACCAGGGTAATTCCGCGTTTGAAGAGACCGGCATTTGCGACAACTTCGAGAATTCTTCCTAGGGCCAACGATGGAGCCGGAAGACGCCCTCGCTTGAGCAGAGACACTGTTGTCTTGAGGGACTTTGCGCGTTCAGCGGCATGTTTGTAGCGCTCAACTGATGCCTGGACGTCAGGATCGTCGGCCGGTCCAAGGTACTTTTCTAGCCTCGTGCTCCCGTCTTTGGTGGTCGCGTAAACATACTTCCTTTTCCCTACGGTCTTTGTGGCGATCGAACCCGGCATCCCATCGTCAAGCTCCACGCTTTGCAGCAAGTCTGCATACAAGGTCATCAGGTTCAGGGGGATGGGGCGCATGCAATTATCTACAGTTTCAGAAAACTGTAGATAGGGTATTCAGCGCCTCCAGTCCAGGCCTCTTATCTACAGTTATCGAAAAACGCAGATAAGGCCGTCGGCGGCGCACCTGCTCGGGTCTCGCCTGGTGCTCCCCACAGGTTGCAAGCGCACGTCATAGTTCAGCCTAGGTTGCGCCACGCGAATCAGTCGAATTCGCGGGCATGTATGCATATCGTAGCTGGTTTGTTCGTCGCTCAGTGGCGTCCGCGCTGGTCGGCGTTCTCGCTCTCATCCCCGTCCTGCTGCTTCCGGCGCGCGACAGCGTCGCCTACAGCGGGCCTCCCCAAAATCAGGCTTCTCAAAACGCGCTTGCCGGCCGAGCCCGCGTGATCGACGGCGACACCATCGAGCTCGCCGGGCGCCACGTTCGCCTCGAAGGCATAGACGCGCCCGAGATCGCGCAGACCTGCGGGCGCTGGCTCATCGGCACATGGCCCTGCGGCACCGCCGCGGGTGACGCGCTCGAGAAGCTCGTCGGCGGCCAGACCGTTACCTGCGACAGCCGTGGCCTCGACAAGTACGGACGCACGCTCGGCGTCTGCTTCGTCGCCGGCCGCGACATCAACGCGGAGATGGTGCGCGAAGGCTACGCCTGGGCGTTCGTCAAATACTCGACGAGCTATGTGCAGGAGGAAGCGGAGGCCCGCGCGCTGCACATCGGCATCTGGCAAGGCAGGGCCGAGCCCGCATGGGAGTTCCGCGAGCATCGCTGGGCCGGCGCGGAGCAGGAAGCGCCAAAGGGCTGCGCCATCAAGGGCAACGTGACCGCCCACGGCCGCATTTACCACATGCCCTGGAGCCCCTGGTACGGCAAGATCCGGATAGACGAGGCGAAGGGCAAGCGCTGGTTCTGCTCGGAGGCCGAGGCGCTGGCCGCCGGCTGGCGCCCGGTCGCGGTTCACTAACAAAACATCTACAGCACAATGATAAAGCGCGGCGGTTCTTCGGGTTTACCGTTCCTGAAGGCCGCCCCGCTAGCCTCCCCTTCGCTTTCGAGGGTAGCGGATGTGATTTCTCCCATGGCGCAAACAGTGGCCCGGAGCATCGTCAGGCATCCTTGGTCGAGCCTGCGCGATGCAGTGCTGCTTTCGAGCTTCATGGCGTTCGCCGTGCTGCTTGCGTGGCGCTACGACCTCTTCGCGTTCTTGAAGGCGCTTGCCGACCCGCAGCGCACGATCTCTCCGCCCGAAGCGGTGCTTCTGACGATCCTGTTCGTCATCTGCGTCTACACGTTCATCGCGCGCAGGCTGGCGGACGATCGCCTGGATCGGTTGAGTGCGTCCGAGCTTGCCGTCGAGATGCGCAAGCTGCGTGAGCTTGCGATGCAGGATCCGCTCACGCGGCTCCCCAATCGGCGCGCGCTGCTGGCTGGGCTCGAGGCAGCGACCGCGGAATGCAACGCGGGCGACCACCGTCACGCGTTCTTCATTCTCGATCTCAACGGCTTCAAGCGCGTCAACGATCTGTGTGGCCACACCGTCGGCGATCATGTCCTGCAGGTGGTGGTCGAGCGCTTCCGCCGCGTCGCGCGGCCGAGCGATCTTCTGGCCCGCCTCGGCGGCGACGAGTTCGC
>CAXMLT010000652.1:0-5483 GCA_964194245.1 uncultured Hyphomicrobium sp. | reverse complement strand
AGGCCGAGAACCGCCTGCACGTGCAGAAGGCGATTCTCGCCTGGTGCCTAGGAGCCCAGTAGATGAGCGAAGCTGCCACGGCGCCGCAGATCGGAGACGATCTCGGCGACGACATCGTTCTGCCTTTCCGGACCGAGCGATCGGGCGTCATCGGCCGTCTCGTGCGGCTCGGGCCGGCGATCGATACAATCCTGTCGCGCCACGACATGCCGGTGCCGGTAGCGCAGGCGCTGGGCGAGGCGGTGGCGCTGACGACGATGCTCGGTGCAGCGCTGAAATTCGCCGGCAAGCTGATCGTGCAGACCAAGACCGATGGCGTGCTCGATTTCCTCGTCGTCAATTTCGAGGCTGGCGGCCGCGTGCGCGGCTATGCGCGCCATAGCAAGAGGCGCTTTGCCGAGGTCTTTGGCGCCGGCGCCGCGGTCGATCAAGGAAAGCTGATCGGCACCGGTCACCTCGCCATCACCATCGACCAGGGCGGCGAGATGGATCGCTACCAGGGCATCGTCGCGCTCGACGGCGATAGCCTGGTGGACGCGGCCCTCACCTATTTCCGCCAATCGGAGCAGTTGCCGACGTTCCTGCGCCTGGCGGTTGCGCGCCACTACATGGCGGGCGAAGGCGGCCGGAGCGGCACGTGGCGATGGCGCGCGGGGGGGCTGATGATCCAGAGCCTCGCCACCGCCGGTGGTGGCAATCCGCAGGCGCAGCGCCCGGAGGGCTCGGATGATGCGGAGCTGGAGGAGGAGCCCGCCGAGGACTGGCAGCGGGCCAAGATCCTTGCCGCTACCGTCGAGGACCACGAGCTGCTTGACCCGACGCTGTCTCCGCAGAGGCTTCTTTATCGGCTGTTCCACGAGGAGGGCGTGCGCGCCCTGCCGCCGTCACCGATCGAGGCCTACTGCCAGTGCTCGCGCGAGAAGGTTGAGGCTTTCCTGCGCTCGTTCGGGGCGGAGGGGCTCGCCGATATGCACGAGCCGGACGGCGGCATCAGCGTGACATGCGAGTTCTGCGCGACGAAGTACCGCTTCGAACCGGGCGAGATCACCTGATCGGCACTACGTCCCGCTGATCGACTTCAAGAACGCGATGATGTCCTTGCGCTGCGCCTCGTCCGAGATGCTGGTGAACGGTTTCATCTTGTTGCCGCCCACAACCTCGTCGGGGTTGGCGATGAACTTGTTGAGTGTCGCCTCATCCCACGTGACGCCAGAATTCTGCATCGACGGGGAATACGCATAGCCGGGCAGCGTTCCCGCCTTGCGGCCGACGACGCCGGCGAGGCTCGGCCCCAGGCGATTGTCGCCTTCCTTCATGGAGTGGCACGTGCGGCAGGCATTGTTGAACGCCATTTGCGGATCAGCGGCCTGGGCGCCACGCGTTGCGGTTATCGCGGCGATGAATGCCAGCGCTGGAATAATGAACTGAGCGAATGCGATGTGGGTCATAGCGCCTGCCCTGTCGTTGTAGATTTTCTACCGGGAGAAAACTCCCCGTATAGGGCGCCAGTTCCGTATGCGGAATTCCCCTGCAAACACAGGACGCTAGTGGACCGGTGCACCGCGCTCGGCCCAGGCACCAAGGCGGTCGAGAAAGGCCATGCACTTGTCGAGCTGGTCCTTGGCGATGAACTCATCGGCCGCATGCGCCTGCGCGATGTCGCCGGGCCCGATGACGACCGAGGGCGAGCCTGCTTCCTGGAACAGACCGGCCTCGGTCGCGTAGGAGACCGCGTGCGTCTCGTTGTGGCCGGCAAGGCGGAGCGCGAGCGCGACCGCCTCGGAGTTTGTCCCTGCAGCGAACGGCGGTACCTGGTTGGCGACGGAAATGTCGATCCCCGACTCCGGCGCCACGCGCCGCATCTCGGGCACGCACTCGCGGTCGGCGTACGCGCGGATGCGCCGGTCGATGGCGTCTACGTCGACGCCGGGCAATGCGCGAACGTCGAAGTCGAAGCGGCAATACACCGGCACGATGTTCGTCGCGGTGCCGCCGTCGATGCGTGTCACCTGCAGCGTCGCGTAGGGCGGATCGAAGCGCTCGGCGCGCGGGGACGTCTTGAGCTCGCGCTCGATGCGGGCAAGCTCCTGCAAGAGCTTTCCGGCGATGCTGATGGCATTGACGCCGAGGGGCGCCATGCTCGAATGCGCGGCGCGGCCCTTGATCTCGACGTGCCAGCGCACCGGACCCTTGTGCGCGTCGACGACGCTCATCGACGTCGGCTCGCCGACGATCACCATGCGCGGCGTCACGAAACGGCGGCCAATTTCGGCTATGAGCGGGCGCACGCCGATGCAGCCCACCTCCTCGTCGTAGGAGAAGACGATGCTGATCGGCACCGCGAGCTTTCGCTTCAGGAAGTCGGGCACGGCAGCGAGAACGCAGGCGAGGAATCCCTTCATGTCGGCTGAGCCGCGCCCGTAGAAGCGGTGATCGCGCTCGGTCAGCACGAACGGGTCGCTCGACCACGTCTGCCCTTCGACGGGCACGACGTCGGTATGGCCCGAGAGCGCGACGCCGGGCACCCCTGTAGGGCCGATCGAAGCGTAGAGGCTCGCCTTGGCGGCGTCGGCGCTCGGCACGAGGTGGCTCTCGACGCCATGCTGGGCGAGGTAGTCCTCGACGAAGGCGATGAGCGCGAGGTTCGATTTGTGGCTCGTCGTGTCGAAGTGCACGAGCCGCGACAGCAGCTCGGCCGCGGAGTAGCTGGGGCCGTTCATGCGCTGAGCTGAGCGGCTGCTCCGCCGCTGCGGGTGATGCGTCGCACAGCCACTAGTTCACGCTCCGCTTGGCGAAGGGACTGTCGAGCGAGAAGGCGGGGATCGCCACGTCGAACATCAGGCCGTTGGCGTCGACCATCTGGTAGCTGCCGACCATGATCCCTGAGGGGGTCCGCAGCGGGCAGCCCGAGGTGTAGCTGAACGACTTGCCGGGGTGGATGGTCGGCGTCTCGCCGACAACGCCCGGCCCGCGCACCTCCTCCGTCTGGCCATGGCCATCGGTGATGCGCCATACGCGCGAGCGAAGTTGCACGATCTCCTCGCCCTCGTTGGCGATGTCGACCGTATAGGCCCAGAAGAATTCGCTCTCCTCCGGCGTCGACTGCTCCTCGAGATAATGCGGGGTGACGCGAATGCGGATGCCGCGGGTCACAGTTTCGTACATGCTGGTAAGGTCCTGCGGGATCACATCTTAACACGAACCGACTCTAAGCCGTCCCCAGCCGGGGTCAATCGCGCACGGCCGCGCAGCCCTACCCTTTTTGTGCGACCTTGAGCGCCCCCTCGATGTCTCGGGCGAGGTCCTCGAAGGCTTCGAGGCCCACGGAAAGCCGAAGCATGCCGTCGGTGATGCCGAGCTCGGCGCGTGCCTGCGGCCCGATGCGGTGGTGGGTCGTAGTGGCCGGGTGAGTGATGAGACTTTTGGCATCGCCCAGATTGTTGGAGATGCGGATGAGCCGTAGGGCGTTTTGGAAGCGGAAGGCGCCGGTTTTGCCGCCCTCGACTTCGAAAGCGAGCATCTGCCCGCCGCCCGTCATCTGCCGGCGGGCGATGTCGGCCTGTAGATGGTCGGGGCGCCCGCAGTAGAGCACGCGGCCGATGCCTGGTCGTCCGGAGAGGTGGTCGGCGATGCGCGCGGCGGTCGCCGTTTGCGCCTTGACCCGCACCGGCATGGTCTCGAGGCCTTTCAGCATTACCCACGCGTTGAACGGGCTCAGAGTCGGCCCGGTCTGGCGCAGGAACTCCTGCAGGTGGTTCGTCACGAAATCCTTGCTGCCGAGCACGGCGCCGCCGAGACAGCGGCCCTGGCCGTCGATGTGCTTTGTCGCCGAATAGACGACGATGTCGGCACCATGCTGCAGCGGCCGCTGCAGCATTGGAGTAGCGAACACGTTGTCGACGACGACGAGCGCGCCGGCTTCATGCGCGATCTTCGAGACGACCGCGATGTCGACGAGCTCAAGCGTCGGGTTGGACGGCGTCTCGAAGAAGACCATCTTTGTGTTGGGGCGCATCGCCCTGCGCCAGGCGTCGAGGTCGGTGCCGTCGACGAGCGTGGCCGCGATGCCAAATCGCGGGCACAGCGTCTCGACGATGTAGCGGCAGGCGCCGAACAATGCGCGAGCAGAGACGATGTGGTCGCCGGCCTTGAGGTAGGAGAGCAGCGCAGCATTGACGGCGGCCATGCCGGTCGCGGTCGCACGCGCGTCCTCCGCGCCCTCGAGCAGGCGGATGCGCTCCTCGAACATGGCGACCGTGGGATTGCCGAAGCGGCTGTACTGGAAGCCCGGGTCCTCGTTCTTGAAACGGGCCTCTGCCTGCTCGGCGCTCGTATAGACGAAGCCCTGCGTGAGGAAGAGCGCTTCGGAGGTCTCGCCAAACTGCGAGCGCAGCGTGCCGCCGTGCACGAGCTGGGTTTCAGGCGCCCATTTCGGGTCTGCCGGTCTATCGTCGTTGCCTGCCATGCGCTTCCTCGATGCGGGCTCCTCGCCCAGCAAAAAACCCGGCTCGCCGAACGCCGCATTGAAAAGCCGGCGCCAACGAAATCCGGGGGTGCGCACGGCCCTTTTAGCGACTTATTTAACGTGGCTGCAAGCCGGCCGGCCAAATGACCACGGGGTGTTGCGGGGATTACTCCCGCGCGGCGCTTGGCGTCAAGGCCCGCTTGCTCTAGAGCGGCAAAAGTGAACTTTGAATTCGCGATACAGCGATAGACCGCGGCGATGGCGATGGCTCGAGTGACCCCTGCAAGATCGGGATTGAAGCGGACCGCCTCAGGCATCCTGCCGTCGCAGGCGATCGAAGCGCTGATCGACGCCGGCGAGGTCAAGATCTCCGAGCCGCTGCTGGAAAAACAGTTGCAGCCGGCCAGCCTCGACCTGCGCCTCGGCACCATCGCCTATCGCGTGCGCGCAAGCTTTCTGCCGGGGCGCGGCGAGAAGGTGATGGCCAAGCTCGACGACCTGCAGTTGCACGCAATCAGCCTCTCCCAGGGCGCGGTGTTGGAGACCGGCTGCGTCTACGTCGCCCCGCTGCTCGAAAGCCTCGCGCTACTCGACGATCTCTCGGCCGCGACCAATCCGAAAAGCTCTACCGGCCGCCTCGACGTGTTCACCCGCGTGATTGCGGACGGTGTCTCCGGCTTCGACCAGGTCCCGGCCGGCTATGCAGGCCAGCTCTTCGCCGAGATCTGCCCGCAGACATTTCCCGTCGTCGTGCGCAAGGGTTCGCGGTTGTCGCAGATACGCTTCCGCGCGGGCGGGAGCACGGATGCCGAGCCCGTTGACGATATCCCGCTATCCGTCGATCTCGTCGGCGACAAGCACGGCCTCGTTGGCTATCGCGCCAAGCGCCACACCGGCCTCGTCGACGTGGACCTGGTGGGCGGCTGCCCGGTGCTCGACTACTGGGAGCCGATTCACGTGCGCGAGAAGAAGCGGCTCATCCTCGACCCAGATCAGTTCTACATCCTCGCCTCCAAGG
>CAXMLT010000651.1:0-22632 GCA_964194245.1 uncultured Hyphomicrobium sp. | reverse complement strand
CCATCAGCACCTCGGGCTCGACGATCGGGACGATGCCGGCCTCCTGGCATAGCGCGGCATAGCGCGCGAGGGCGTGCGCGTTGGCCTTGACGCAGTTCCACGTTGGCGCGCCATCGGCGATGGTGATGACCGCGCGCCACTTCGCGAAGCGGGCACCGAGCTTGTGGTACTCGGCGAGCCGCTCGCGCAGCTTGTCGAGGCCTTCCGTCACCTGCTCGATCTTCGAGGGGGAACCGGCGAGCGGTTTGGCACCCTCATCGACCTTGATGCCGGGGATACCGCCCGACGCCTTGATGACATCGACGAGCGGCGTGCCGTCCTTCGCCTTCTGGCGGATGGTCTCGTCATAGAGGATGACGCCGGAAACGTAGTTCCTCATGGCCTCGCGCGCGCCAAACAGCATCTCGCGATAGTCGCGGCGGGTGTCCTCGGTCGAGGCGACGCCGATTGAATCGAAGCGCTTCTTGATGGTGCCCGAGCTCTCGTCGGCGGCAAGCACGCCCTTGCCCGGGGCGACCATGGCGTTGGCGATGTCGGCAAGCTTCTCAGTCATGGTAAGACCTCTTGTCGGGACTGCCGGAGAGCGCTCTGGGACTTAGCGCCAAATCGCCGGTCGTTCCAGGGGGCAGCGCCCGAACCCCACACCCTGGGCCAAACCCCCGGGAAGCCAGCCGGCCGCGCCCTTCCGTAAACGCCTGCAGCGTGCATTAATATTCGCGACATCGTGATGGCAAATTGGCGCGGCAAGCTAAAGACTGGGCTCGAAGGGGAGACGGAAACGATGATCGCCAAGCACATGCGCAAGGGGCTACTTGGCCTCGCGGCCGCAATCTTAACTGCCGCGGCCTCGCCCGCGCTTGCCGAGACTCTCTCCTTCAAGGCCGACATCCAGCCCATCGCGGGAACGAACAGCAAGGCCTCCGGAGAGCTCACCGCCGAGTACGACACCTCCAGCAAGAAGCTGACCTGGCACGGCTCCTACAAGGGCCTCAGCACCTACGCCGTCTCCGCCGTCCTGCACGGGCCCGACCCCGGACGCCCGGGCGCCGTCGTGCGGATGCGCAACATCGACAGTCCGTTCGAGGGCACCGCTATCATCTCCGACCAGCAGGCCGCCGATCTGACCGCCGGCAAGTGGTTTGTGCTGATCCGCACGGCTGCCGCCCCGCAGGGCGAGCTGCGCGGCCAGCTCGTGCGCAACTAGCCAACTCGAGATCTAGCCAGACTCAGAACAGCCGCCGCTGCAGCAGCCCGGCGTAGCTTTCGTTTTCGGCGGCCTCGAGTCCGAGATCACGCAGCGCCTGCCCAGCCGCATCTGCCTCCGGAGTCTCGATGGCAACCGTGTGCAGCCTCTCCTCGCCAATCTCCAGCTCGCAGAACTCGGCTTCGTAATTTCCGAGGTCATAGAGCGTGCGGCGCTTGTCGACCACGATCGTCGCCAACGCCGGCTGCTCTGCAACGATGGCGAGCAAAGCCTCCTCGTCGAGCTCGGTCCCCTCGTCGAGATCGACCTCGAGGCCTAGCGGCGGAAACACGCTGTTCTCGGCATCCTCCGATGAGACCGGAAATTTCTTGCTGAAGATCGGCGCCCACTGCTCCAGCATCTGAAGCCGCGCCTTCAGGCCCTTCACCTGCAGATGCTTGCCGCGGATCTTCACGTTGGATTCGATGTTGAGCCGCGTGACGATGTAGGTCTCGCGGCTCGGCGGCTGCTCGACGCCCGTGCCCAAGGCCTCCAACTTCCGCTTCACGGGCGTCAGGTTGGTGGCGAACGTCCGAAACTCGAAGCGGGTGGCATCCTGATATTTCATGGCCGCGCCTTCTCTATGCTTTGAAACGCTCCAGCGCGACGAGCGCCTCGTCGATGTCGAGCGCGGTATGATCGGCCGAGACCTGGAAGCGGATCTCCTCCTCGCCCTTGGGTACCACCGGATAGTTGAGCCCCGTCGCGAGAATGCCGCTCGACCGCAGATGAGCGGCAAGACGCGCCGTTAGAGCACTGTCGCGCACCATCAACGGCACCACCGGATGCTCGCCGACGAGCGTCTCCAGGCCGAGCTGGATCAGCCCCCTGCGAAAGCCCGCCGTCATCGAGCGCAGGTGATCGAGCGCGACTAGGCCCTCCGGGCCGTCGACGTGATCGACCGCGACGAGCGCGGCCTCCGCCTCACCCGGCGTGATCGGGTTTGAATAGATGTAAAAGGGCGAGGTCTCGCGCAGGTAGCCGACGATGGCGTTGCTCGCCACGACGTAGCCGCCGTTGACGCCGAAGGCCTTGCCCAGAGTGCCGATGAGCACATCGACCGGGCGGCTCCCCGTCACCTCCTCGGTGCCGCGGCCGGTGCGGCCGAAGCCGCCGACGCCGTGAGAGTCGTCCACTGCCAAAATGATATTTTCCGGAAAGAGCGCGTCGAACTCGGCGATGAGCTTTTGGATCGCGTCGAGCGGCGCGTGATCGCCGCGCATGCTGAATACGCCGTCCGTGACGACGATGGCGCGCGTGCACGTCTTGGCGACGGCGGCGAGGTGGCGCTCGAGCTCGTCGAGATCGAGATGGCGGTAGATGCGCTTATCGGCCGGGCGCGCGAGCGCGATCGCATTTATGATGCAGCTATGATTGAGCGCATCGCTGATGACGGCGGTCTTGTCCGTGATGAGTTGCGGCAGCACACCCATGACGGTCGCATAAGCTGAGCTGAACAGCATGCCCGCTTCGCGCCCATGAAACTGCGCGAGCCGCCGCTCGAGCGCGACGTGCGGCGCCCACGTGCCGCTGATGAAGCGCACCGCGCCCGGCCCGGTGCCGTAGCGGCGAACCGCTTCCTCCTCGGCGGCGAGCACGCGGGCATTGAGCGACAGCCCGAGGTAGCTGTTGGAGTTCATGCGCAGGTAGCCGCGCCGGCCTCCCCCCTCGATGAGGAAGCGGGGGCCCTTGCCGTCGGCGGGCGCCAGTATCCCAACCGTGACCGCTTCGGCACCCTTGAGCCGGCCCGACGTGCGCAGCTCATCGACGCGCGCTTCGAGGATCGGCGTCAACCTGTTGGTCGGCATGGCGGGCTCCGTTATCGGCTGCGCGCGGCCGCGAGCTTGGTCTTGAGCCGCGCCAACATGTCGGTGGTCATGGCTTCCAGATCGTAGCGCGGCGCAAAGCCCCAATCGTGGTGGGCGGCGCTGTCGTCGAGCGAGCGTGGCCAGCTATCGGCAATGGCCTGACGCACCGGGTCGATCTCGAAGTCGACAGTGAAACCCGGCACATGCCGCGCGATCGCCGCGGCAAGCTCGGCCGGCGTGACGCTCATCGCGGCAACGTTGTAGGCGTTGCGATAGCGCAGGCGCCCGCTGTCGGCTGCCATCAGGTCCATCATCGCCGTGATCGCATCCGGCATGTACATCATGTCGAGGCGGGTGTCGGCGGAGAGAAAGCACGTATACCGGCCATAGCGCACGGCGTGATAGAACATCTCGACCGCGTAGTCCGTCGTCCCGCCGCCCGGCGCGGCGACGTAGGAGATGAGGCCCGGCAGCCGAACGCCGCGCGTGTCGATGCCGAAGCGGCTGGCGTAGTAGTCGCACAGCAGCTCGCCGGCGACCTTGGTAACGCCGTAGATCGTCGTCGGACGCTGCACCGTCACCTGCGGCGTCGCATCGCGCGGCGTCGTCGGCCCGAAGGCGCCGATCGAGCTCGGAAAGAATACCTGGCAGCCGTAGCCGCGCGCCACCTCCAGCACGTTGTAGAGGCCGCTCATGTTGACGCTCCAGGCGAGCTGGGGCGCGGCCTCGGCGGAGGCGGAGAGCAACGCGGCGAGGTGATAGATCGTGCCGACGTCGTAGCGGCGCACCGCCTCGTGCAACTGGTGCGGCTCGGTGCAATCGAGGTGGCCGTAGGGCGCGATCGCGGCAGCGCCGCTGGGCGGCAGCACCTTCAGGTCGGTCGCGATGACGTTGTCGACGCCGTGGCGCGCGCGCAGCGCCGGGACGAGCTCGGCGCCGATCTGTCCCAGCGCGCCGGTCACCAGGATCGTGGCCATCAAATCCTCCGAGAAATTCTCCGGGCGGGCGCGCCGCGGCACGCCTCAACCGTAATAGCTGCGATACCACGCGATAAACTTGGCAATGCCGTCCTCGATCGGCGTCGCCGGCTTGAAGCCGACGTCGGCCACCAGCGCGTCGACGTTGGCATACGTCTTCGGCACGTCGCCGGGTTGCAGCGGCAGGAAATTCTTCTTGGCCTCGAGCCCCAACGCCTTCTCGATACAGGCGATGAAGTGCATCAGGTCTACGGGATTGTTGTTGCCGATATTGTAGAGCCGATAGGGTGCGTTGGACGTTGCCGGGTCGGGATCGTCGCCGCTCCAGTCGGGATTGGGCGTCGCGACCTTGTCGGCGGTGCGCAGCACGCCCTCGACGGTGTCGTCGATGTAGGTGAAGTCGCGCGCGTGGTGACCCTCGTTGAACACGTCGATCGGCTCACCCGCTAGAATTTTGCGGGTGAACAGGAAAAGTGCCATGTCCGGCCGCCCCCAGGGACCGTACACCGTGTAGAAGCGCAAGCCGGTCACGGGCAGGCGGTAGAGGTGCGCGTACGTGTGCGCCATCAGCTCGTTCGCCTTCTTGGAGGCGGCATAGAGGCTCAACGGGTGATCGACGTTCTGGTGCACGCTGAACGGCAGCGCGGTGTTGGCGCCATAGACCGAGCTCGATGAGGCAAACACCAGGTGCTCGACCCCGTTGTGGCGGCAGCCCTCGAGCACGTTCAGGGTCCCCACGATGTTGGAGTCGAGGTAGGCGTACGGGTTTTCCAGGGAATAGCGAACGCCCGCCTGCGCCGCGAGGTGAATGACGCGCTGCGGTCGCGTCGTGGCGAACAGCTTTTCGATGCCCTTGCGATCGACGAGATCGAGCTTGTGGAAAGAAAAGCCGTTGCGACCCTCGAGCTGATTGAGGCGCACCTGCTTCAGCCGCACGTCGTAGTAGCTGTTGAGATTGTCGAGCCCGATCACCTCGTCGCCGCGGTCGAGCAGCGCCTTGCAGGTGTGGAATCCGATGAAGCCTGCGGCACCGGTGACGAGGAATTTCATCTATCTTAACCTTGCGGAAAACCGGAGCTTCCGGCCGCGGTTCGGCGCTGAACGAGGCTCATACAGGCCGCCGCTAAGTGATACGGGCGCGCGTGTCAAGGAGGGCCGGTTACTACGGCGCGGTGGCCATGTTGCGAGCCCGCTATCGAGCGGATAGATTGTGCCCCCTAATTGGGGAGAGCGAGGTTGCTGCTTGCCTGCGGCTATGCTGCAGCCCGTGCTGCGGCGCTTTCGGCTCTCCGCACCTTATGTTTGTTCTCGCCGGAATTCCGCCCCAAGTGCGATCCAAGGCAACGGCAAACGAGACGGCAGGTAGCTTGAGACGCAATCACCGGGGAGGACAGCAAGCGTGCTGAAAGGCGTGGCCGAAACGGCCCCCATCGATCAAATCTCCGACTATTTCGCCGAGATGGTGCGAGTGTGCGCCGCGGCCCGTGTCAACGACGGCGACGGGCGCCCCATGGGGCTGGAGGCCGGGTTCGACTGGGTGGGTGAGCAGGCCCGCCTCGCCCAGGCCCGCGGCAACAAGTTGATCCTCATCGGCAACGGCGGCAGCGCGGCGATCGCCAGCCACCAGGCCATCGAGTTTTTGAAGAACGGCGGCGTACGCGCGCTCGCGCTCAACGATGGCGCCTCACTGACCGCGCTCGCCAACGATTTCGGCTACGCCAACGTGTTCGCGGAGCAATTGCGCATGCTGGGCCAGCGCGGCGACATGCTGATTGCGATCAGCAGCTCCGGACAATCCACCAACATTCTCAAGGCAGTGGAGACGGCCAGAGCGCACGAGATGGCGATTGCCACGTTCAGCGGCTTCAAGCCCGACAACCTGCTGCGCGGCCGCGGCGACGTGAATTTCTACGTCGACTCCGCCCAATACGGCTTCGTGGAGATCGCTCATCACGCGCTGATCCAGGCGATACTGGACTTGAACGTGATCCCCAAGCGGCCGGTGGAATGAGCGGCGGCTCCAGCCCACGGCGACGGCGCTAGACCCGGGAACATAGCCCGCTATGCATGGCGTATCGCCAGGCCCCGCCGCTCACGAGACGCGTCTCCGCTTCTCCGTCTATGGCGGCGCTGGAGGCTCGGCCCTCGTCGAGCGGCTCGTCTCGGCAGCCGGCGCCGGCCACGCCGAGAATCGACGAGCTGGCGGCTCGTTTCTCTCCTTCGCAACGGCACGGCGTACTTTCACCCTCGAGGCGGCGGCAGGCGCATCGTCCGCGTCGTCCAATGGCGCGCTTGAGCCGCCTGCGGCGGACCTCGCAATAGTCGTCGTTGATGCGGGCGCCGGGGCGACAGCGGAAACGCGGCGCCATGTTGCCATCGCCCGCGCTGTTGGCGCGCGCCACATCGTGCTCGCCGTCGACGGACTAGACCGCGTGGGGTGGGATCGCGCGAGGTATGACGCCATCGCCGATGACTTCGTTGCCCTTGCGGCAGGCTTCGATTTTGCATCCGCGCTTGCCATTCCGCTGGCGTCAACGGCGGGCGACAACGTCGCCGCGCCAAGCGGAAATACGCCTTGGTACAAAGGGCCAACGCTGCTTGCGCACCTAGAGCGCGTGCCGGTCGACCCTATGCGCGCGGAGCGTCCGCTGCGCCTCCCGATTGCATCCGTGTCCCGGCCCGATCCCGATCACCGCCGGTATGTCGGCACCATCGCCAGCGGTACGCTGCACCGAGGTGACAGGGTCCAGGCGGCGATTTCGGGGATCAACAGCACCGTCGGTCACATCTTGAGCGAGGGGATCGAGCGCGACAAGGCGGAAGCCGGAGAAGCCATCTCCATCGGCCTCTCCACGCATATCGATCTGGGCAGCGGCGACGTACTCGCGCACTCCGAGCATCCCCCACAAATCGCGGACCAATTCGCGGCCCATCTGACCTGGATCGCCGCGGAGCCGCTGCTCCCCAGCCGCGATTATCTGCTGCGAATGAACGGACGCGAGGTCTCCGCCACCGTGACCTCGGTCAAGCACCGCCTCGACGTCGAGACGCTCCGCCAGGAGCCGGCGCGCGTCCTGCATCGCGGCGACGTCGGCGCGTGCACGATAGCCACTGCTGCGCCGCTCGCGCTCGACGCCTTCGCCGACCTGCCGCAGACCGCGCGTTTTGCGCTCTATGACCGCTACTCGCGCGCCCTCATCGCGGCCGGCACCGTCGACTTCGCCCTGCGGCGCGGCGTCAACGTCCACTTGCAGCCGCTCGCGGTCAGCAAGATGCGGCGCGCGGCGCTCAAGGGGCAAGGACCGTGCGTCCTCTGGTTCACCGGCCTTTCCGGGGCCGGCAAGTCGACGATCGCGAACCTCGTGGAGGGGCAGCTCGCCCAGCGCGGCTCCCATACCTACCTGCTGGACGGCGATAACGTGCGCCATGGGCTCAACAAGAACCTCGGCTTCACCGCCGCCGACCGGGTCGAGAACATCCGCCGCGTGGGCGAGGTGGCGAAGCTCTTCGTCGACGCCGGCCTCCTCGTGCTCTGCTCGTTCATCTCGCCTTTCCGCGCCGAGCGCGCCGCCGTGCGCGACCTCGTCGGACCGGAGGAGTTCTTCGAGATCTTCGTGCGCGCCCCGCTCGAGGTATGCGAGCGCCGAGACCCGAAGGGCCTCTACGCCAAGAGCCGCGCCGGGGAGCTGCCGAACTTTACCGGGATAGATTCACCCTACGAGGCGCCAGAAAGTCCAGATCTCGTGCTTGACACGACCTCGGCTGCGGCGCCCGAGCTTGCCAGGCGCGTCGTCGAGCTGCTCGAGACGCGCCGGCTGATCGCGGCGAGCGCCCCCAAGCAGGGTTGAGGCGGCCCACCGGGTAGGGCCCCACTCGGCTGTCACAGTAGCGAGCATGGACGGGGGGACATCATGGCGCTCGTGCACCTACACGGCAGATGCAAAACAAATTGTAAAACCTTCTTACACGACAGCAGAAGGACGAGTTCATAGCGCCTCGCACACGAGGGCCGAGGCTTTCCCGGGAAGCCTTCCGCGTGGGTCGCATAGGGTTAGCAGGGGCGACTGGAAGGGGTCCGCTCCACTTGTTTCCAAACTTTCATTTGGCTGAGCGCGGCCGCGCCGAGAAAACGACGTAATCAAACGTTTCGCGTTCACCTAGCCAAGCGAATTTGCCCTCCATCGATGCAGGTTTGCACCGGACATCCATACCCCGGGCCTCTATGATGCGCCTGACCAAACCGAGGGGCGTGCGTTGAGTGGGTTCGGGCGTCTTGATTTCGCGTTCATTTTGCTCGCGGGTCTCATCGTCGCCGCTGGCGGAACGAGCCAGGCTCTAGCCGATGATTGGCTCCGCCTCCCAAGCCCGACCTACGCGTCCGATGCCCAGCTCGGTGCGATCAATCGCACCGGCTTCATCCTTTCACCCGACTTGAGCATCAACGACCAGGTGAAGCTAGGCGGCACCGGCGCCGCCCTGCTGGAGAACCCCAGCGGCTTCGCGATCGGCGGCCGGGTCGGCTACGACCACCAAGTCGGCGGTTTGCTGCTCGGCGTGATCACGGATGGTTACTACTCCTTCGCCGTTGGCGACGGCCGGGGTGGCGGCAGCGGCGCGTTCAAATCCGAGCTGCACTACTACGGAACAGTGCGCGGCCGTCTGGGCTACGGCATCGGCCGCTTCCTGCCCTATGTGACGGCCGGCTATGCTTACGGAGACCTCAAGGTCTCCAATACTGTCACTGGGGCGTCGAGCAGCGAGACGCTTAGCGGTTGGACGTATGGCGGTGGCGTGGAGTTCGTCTGGAACAGGGACATCACGCTCTATGGCGGCTATCGCCGCCTCGATTTCGACGACAAAACGTTCTCAGCGCTTCCTGCCGGGCAGAACACGCTCTCGCCGGAGATTGACGTCATCGACATCGGCTGGATCCACCGCTTCTAGCTCCCACGGCCACTTCACCACTGGCGGCATCGAGGAAAGCATCGAATGCTGTCCTAATTTCCCAATCCTGTCGCACTTGCGGTATAGCCAGATCCTTTGCAAGCAGGCGGAAAACCAATGACAACGGTAACGATTCTCGAAAGGCTCAGGCGCTTGGCGGACTCAAGGCGGTTCGTCGCGACCTTCGTGCTTGCCGTGCTAGCCTTGCTGTATATTTTGCCGTTTCCGATATAGCGAGCGCCTCAGTCAGGCTTGCGTAAGCACCGACGTCTATCCGCATCGGCAGAAGGGGTAGTTTAGAAGCCGGTGTTTGGGCATGCTGAATTGGCTGCGGCATTTGACGTTGCCGGCGCTGGCGTGCGGTGTGAGCGCATGTTCGTTTGCGCCTTGGCTCAGCGTACCGCCAACGAAGATCGCCGACGATCAGTATGCCGGCATGAGCTGCGAGGAGCTTCGGGCCGAAGACGAACGCTTGCTACAAGAAGCAGTAGATTTGCGCCCTCAGCTTTCCCCTGGCGAAGAGCAACGCAAGAAGGACTTCGCCTACATCAGCGGCAAGATGGACGCCTTGAATAGAGTGCGCACTTCCAAGAAGTGCTAGCCCTGGCCAAACTGCGTGCGCATCCAAGAACGCCCATTTTACTGCCTTCTTTCAGGCGCAGCCGTTGGCGATGCGGCAACCGCATATTTGCGCTGGAGCCATTGTCTTAGCGGCGGCCAGCGGGCTAGCTGGCTGCGCCAGTTGGAGCAATCCAACCGTGCCTGCGGCCGATGTCGCGCCAGCCCCGTATCTAGGGAATGACGTGCCCAGCAACTGAAGAATGAAAAGCGACGGATCGCCACCCGACAAACAGATTTGGCTCCCAGCCTGGTTCCCGTTGAAGACGAGCAGAAACGTGAGCAGGAGCTCTCGCAGTTGAGTGGTGAGGTAAAGGCGATCGAAAAGATCTTTGCCGACAACAAATGCAGGTGAATTGTCCGCGCATGACTGGCCGTGGCGCAGAGAGCACAGCGGCAATTTTTGTTTGCGACTCAGGTGGCACCGTCGCTTCGCACAGCTAAATATTGCACTGCCGTTGGGGGGACAAGGCAGAGATGCTGGGATTTAGGAACGGTATCGGCAAACGAGGCGCGCTTGCGTACCTTTGTGCGCTCTCAGCCCTTGTGCTCGGCGGGTGCTCGACCGTTGAAAGCCTTTCCGGCGCGCCCCATCCCGGCTACCAGCAAACCGGCAACTACGTCCTCTCCGACCAGGAGCAGGGGCTCGGCTGCCGAGCGCTGCAGGAGCGCTCCCTGGGGCTGCAAGAGCAGATGCAGAAGCTGTCCAAGAGCGCGCTCGAGCAGGTGCAGGAGCTGCCCGGCACGGTGGCCTCCGCCTGGGGGCGCCTGTTCGGCCAGCCCGGCGACGGCGTTCCGGCCATTGCCGAATACAAGCAAGCTCAAGCGGAATCCGCCGCGGTCGATGCGACGATGGTGCGCAAAGGCTGCCCCATCGAGACGGCCTCGATCAAGCGCTGAGGTTTGCGGGCCGGTCTCGTTTGCAGTTGAGCTCGGCGCCGAGCACGAACAGCGCCGCGCACAGCCCGAACATCGCGATAAACCAGATTTGCCACATGCCGTAGCTCGACGCCGCCATGATCGCGGCGGATGCGAAGGTCGCATAAGCGTAGCGCTGCATCGGAACGGCTAGCCCTCGGACCGCCTGCAGGAGCGCGAGCCCCAACAGCGTCAGCAGTGTCACGCCAACGAGGCCCAGCTCAAACCAGGTCTGCAGAAAGACGCTATGCGAATGCGTCGACAGCGTGCGCCGGAACTGCTCGTCGTGCGGCGTCTCGAGCGTCTGCTCTAGCTGCGGGCCCAGCGTATAGGTTGTGCGCGCTCCGACTCCGAGCCAGGGGGCCTTCAGGACCTGCTCGGCCGTATAGTTCCAGATGATGATGCGATGGCGTGTCGAGGGCTCGAGCCATGACGCGTTGTGCAGGTCCAAGCGATGCACGATCAGCGCCGCCGGCAGCACGGCCACGCAGGCGGCGATCCAGCCCAGCGCCACAAGGCGACCGGTGAGCCGCGGCAAGAAGCAGGCGCAGCCAAACGTAGCGAAGCCACCGGTTATCGCCAACTTTGACGTGCCGTGCGACGCAAGCATCACGACCGCCACCGTGAGAATTGTCGAAAAAAGCGCCACCACTGTCGCTCGTGGCCTCGTCAATGTGGCCACCATGGCCGCCACGCTGGGCCAAAGGAACAGCACAATTACAGTCATGTTTCGCTTGAGGTCATCGGTAGAGATCGCGACCAGCTTCGTACCCGACCACTGAAAGTAGCCAGGAGGGCTAACCTCGCCAGGTCGAATGCCAATCAGGTTATAAAGCCAGATCTTGATGCTTTGATCGCTCACTATCTCGATCGTAAGATAGAGCAAGCCGAAGATGAACCCGGCCCAAAGACCCTCGCCCATGTGCAGTAGAGCCGGTCGTGGTTCGACGGCAAAGAGTTGTGCCAACGCCAATGAGCCAAGAGCAACGCAGATGGCGAGAGCGACAGCGAGAAAGGCCCCCCCCGGCGCGATCCCCCAAGCCGTGCTCGCCGCGGCATAAAGGAGGAAGGCTGCAAGATGCCAAACGACAGGCCCCCTTCGGGGGATGGCATTGCTAAACTGGCCGCGCACCGTGCCGGCGATGAGAAAGCTCGCGACAGTCACGGTGAAGAAGTACGGGATCGTTCTTGCGCTAACGAGCGCGCCGGCGATCGCGACTGAAGTAATGGAGCCTAGGACGATACCCCACAAACGAACCGAAAACGGATGCTTGACCCAGTCGAGCTCGCTAGAAAACATTGCCAAGGCCTCTATTTGATCGCATCAGCCGCACGCCCGCATCAGGTGGTTCCAGTGGGTCGCGCGAAGCTGAGTAGAAGCGTCGCGACGACCGTCACGCCAGCTGCGAACGCCACTCCGATAACAACGGGTGACTCCACAACAACGGTGGTTGCCGATAACGCCACCAGCAAGATATTGACCGTGAAAATGCGCCCCACAATCTGTGTATTGCTGAAGCCATTGTCAGATGCGCGCTGATAGAAATGAGTGCGGTGTCCCTCCCATACTCGCTCGCGACGCCAAATCCGCCGCAGCAACGTTAGGGTGGCATCGAAAATGAAATAGAGGGGGAGAAGAACTGCAGCGACGCAATACCCCGCTCCTGCAACGAGCAACAGAAGCCAACCCATCAGCATGCCGATCGGCAAACTACCCATGTCTCCGAGAAAAAGTCGGGCAGCGGATCGATTAAACGGGGCAAAACCGAGCATCGCTCCGTTTAGAGACAAGGCGACAACAACCCCCTCAGGCGGCAGAGCACCAAGCGCGCCTATGAGCGCCACTCCCGCGGTGATTGGCACCACCTCGGCCACCATAATCCAATCGATTCCATCCATGAAATTGGTCAGATTGACGAACCAAGCCAGTCCTAAGAATATGAGGCTTCTCTCGATCCAGAGCGGCGCAACGGGTAGTAATCGGAGAGAGCTTGGTAAGCCCGCGACCACCAGTCCGACGGCAAAGATCTGAATGAAGAGCTTTATTGCGGCGTTGAGATTGTGGATGTCATCGGCAATTCCAAGGCCCACCAGAAGTAGAACTCCGGCCAGCACGAAATACAGGCTCCCCGCCGTTTGCATGCTGAAGGACGACTGCGTAGCGATCACGAGTGCGGCAACGCCGATAGTCACGATCATGACTGGAAGCCCGCCCCATTGCGGGGTAAGCCCTTGATGCGATGAACGGGCCGTAGGAACGGCGAGAGCAAAACGCTGAAAGAGTGGAAACAGAAATAAGATCAAGGCCGCGGTTGCTACGAGCGAAGCCAAGATGATAACCGGGCCGAAAAGACCGATGTTGCGCCAGGCGTCCGCATTCTCAATCATGGCAGCGGGGGAAATGAGTGAGCGTGCCAAGATAACATTCCCCGAAGCAACAGATTGGCGCCCCCGAACGATGAGGCGCGGCATGCGCGAAGGTCAAAGACGACGCAGCGACTTGCTAAGCAGCGCTCCGCGCAAGGTCAAGAACTCAATTGGTGGAGGAGCCAATCAAGCGCCGGCGGCTGCGGTTGCGCCCGTAGTACGAATCGATTGCTTAAGCCGGTCGAGTGCGGTATCGACCCACACGCGTATACCAACGACGCTGCCTCTGCAGCCCGCACGCCCGTATGATGCCTTGCTGAACTCGAGGTCGCTCCGGATTCGAAGGATTTGAGCTACAGGAGCGGACGGCGCTGCAGGGCAAACCCCGCGCTTGGATCCCCGTTTGCTCGCTGCCATAGGGAGCTCAGCCCGTGTGTGGTTTGACAGGGTTTGTTGGCTTCAAGAGTGGGTACGGCTCGCCCACGGAAATCGCACTCGCAATGGCCGATGCGATACGACATCGGGGCCCTGATGATTCCGGCGTCTGGATCGACGCCGACGCTCAGGTAGTTTTGGCGCACCGCCGTCTGTCCATCGTTGACTTGTCCCCCGCCGGACACCAGCCGATGGTCTCGGCCTCGGGCCGGTTCGTGCTTGTGTTCAACGGCGAGATTTACAACAGCGAAGAACTCCGCGCGGCGCTCGCGCGCGAAGGGCGCGCGCCTACTTGGCGCGGCCACTCCGACACCGAAGTGCTCCTTGAAGCCACAGCGGCATGGGGCGTAAGGCCGGCTCTTGAGCGGGCCACGGGCATGTTCGCAATGGCACTGTTCGACAGGCAAGAACGCCGACTTACGCTCGCCCGCGATCGATTGGGAGAGAAACCGCTCTATTACGGATGGATCGGCGACACGTTTGTATTTGGGTCCGAGATAAAGTCGCTGCGGCGACACCCCGCCTGGGCCGGTCAGATCGACCGCGACTCCCTGGCACTTTTTATGCGCCACAATAACGTGCCGGCGCCGTACTCGATCTATCGCGGAATCCGCAAGCTTCTTCCAGGTTCGTATCTGTCGTTCGATGTGGGCGCCGCAAAGGAAACAGTCAGCCTGTATTGGGATGCAGCGGAACTTGCCCAGCGCGGCAGCGAAAAGCCCTTCAAAGGCAAGGCGGAGGACGCAGTCGAACAAACCGAATCGTTACTCAGGGAGTCGATCAAAGGCCAAATGATCGCGGACGTACCAATTGGCGCGTTTCTCTCTGGTGGCATCGACTCGTCCGTGGTCGTCGCGCTGATGCAGTCAGTCAGCGGGCGACCGGTTCGCACATTTTCCATTGGCTTCGACGTAAAGGGCTACAACGAGGCTCCCCATGCGAAGGTTGTCGCTCGCCATATCGGCACTGACCACACAGAGCTATATCTATCCGAGCAGGACGTATTGGACGTCATCCCGTTAGTGCCGAGGATTTATTGTGAGCCATTCGCCGACTCTTCTCAGATTCCGACCTACCTCGTATCCAAACTAGCGCGCCAACACGTGACCGTCTCGCTTTCAGGAGATGGCGGCGATGAGCTTTTCTCAGGCTACACGAGATACGGACTGACCTACGGCCCGATGAGCCTGCTCGGGCGAGTGCCGACGACACTTCGCCGCAACGCGGCGCGGGCAGTGACCGCCGTTTCCCCGGCCACCTGGGATGATCTGTTCCAGAGATTACCGCCGAATGTGGTGCCTAGCCGCGTGGGCGATAAATTGCACAAAGCAGCCAATGTCATGGGCGCTGCGCCCGGGAACACGCTGTACGAAGCCCTCATCTCGCACTGGCAAGAGCCTGACAGCGTCTTGATAGGGGCGATGGAGCCGCAGCCCCCTCGATTTCCGACCTTCGGTTCGGAAATGCGCAGAATGATGTTTGCCGACCTCACGGGATATCTTCCCGATGACATCCTTGTGAAGGTCGATCGCGCCGCTATGGCCGTCAGCCTGGAGACCCGGGTCCCGATGCTCGACCACCGGCTTGTCGAATTCTCCTTTACACTGCCCGACGCAATTCTTCGGCGAAGGGGAAAGTCAAAATGGCCGTTGCGACAGATTCTGAATCGGTACGTTCCCGAGGATCTCGTCGCGCGGCCCAAGATGGGGTTTGGAATACCTCTCGATCATTGGCTTAGAGGTCGGCTTCGGTCTTGGGCGGAGGACCTCTTAAGCGAAACGAGGCTGAAGCGGGATGGAATCTTTGATCCCGTCCCCGTACGGAAGGCATGGAACGAGCACCTCTCGGGTACGCGCAACTTCCAATACAAGCTGTGGTGCGTGCTGATGTTTCAGGCCTGGTACGACACTTTGAAATGCGTTCAGCCGGCATGAACGCAGTGCGCCGTCCAAAAAAAATACTCTATCTTGTCGGAGAGAGCTGGTCGTTTGTCTCGCATCGAATCGAACTTGCCGTCGCCGCCAAGAAGGCCGGATACGAGGTACTCGTCGCGACACCGGCAGGTAGGGCAGACGACGCCATCCGCGCCGCAGGATTGCGATTTATACCGATTTCCTTTTCCCGGTCCGGCCTTGACCCGCTCTACGAGGCTCGGGCTCTTGCCTCGCTCTACGCACTCTATCGGCGCGAGTCCCCCGACATCGTGCATCATGTGGCCGTGAAGCCCGTGATCTATGGCTCACTCGCGGCCCGAATGGCGGGCATCGGCGGCATCGTAAATGCGCTCATAGGCCTCGGATACGTTTTCAGCTCGCAGGAGCCAAAGGCGCGCGCTTTGAGACCGATCGTTCGCCGCCTTCTCAGGTTTGCGCTTTCGGGCCCGAATTCGCGTCTCATCGTGCAAAATCCGAATGACCTCGAGACGTTTGCCGATGAGGACGTTGTGCGGCGCGCCAACATTAGGCTGATCCGCGGTTCGGGCGTAGATCCTGCGTGCTACCCGCCTTGCAACGCAAGGGGAAACGGGGTGCCTGTAGTTGTGCTTCCTGCCCGCATGCTTCGTGACAAAGGTGTGATCGAATTTGTCACCGCGGCGCGACAACTCAGGACTGAAGGCGTCCGCGCCCGCTTCGTCCTGTGTGGGGGACCCGATCCTCTTAACCCGAGCTCGCTCAGCGCTTCCGAAATCGAAGCCTTCACGCGGGAGGGCTCGGTAGAGTATTGGGGCTGGCAAGATGATATGCGCCCGGTCTGGTGGCAGGCCCAGATTGCATGCCTGCCCTCATACCGGGAAGGTCTGCCAAAGGCATTGCTGGAAGCAGCGGCCAGCGGCCTCCCCGTTGTTGCCACCGATGTCCCCGGATGCCGTGAGATCGCGCGGCCTGAGGTCAACGGATGGGTCGTTACAGCGCGAGACAGTCGGGCCCTAGCCGCCGGTTTGCGCGAAGCGATCGCCCGCGAGGATTTGCGCGTGCTCTATGGCAAACGCGGCAGAGAAATCGTTGAGAAGGAGTTCTCGCTGGCGCACGTCATAGAACAGACGCTCAATGTCTACGACGAAGTGTTGCAGTCTGCGTCACGCGGCGCGGCAAGCTAAGCGTGGTCGACGGTCGCATTCCGCTCCAGCGACCCGATGACACTGTCCCAGCGCCTTTGATCATCCTGGGTCAGTGGGAGAAACCGGTTCCTGAGCACCGTCTGTCCAAGTCCAAGCGCGATTGCGGAAATCGTTATCGTGCCGCGCAGTGACTGCGAGATCGTTCCCCTCGTCGCCAAAGCCCAATTTCTTTCAGTGCGCGCTTGTCTCCACAGTGCCTTGCCATAGTGCCATCGACCACTGGCTGAGTGGCGGATTCCTGGCATCTCTTGTCGGTAGCCGAGCAAAAGTTCAGGAAGGTTAGCGAAGTTGCTAACACGGCGCGCTCGCAGAAGAAGTTCTTGATCCTGGGCTCGCCGCGCATCCTCGCGATAGCGAAATCGCGAAAACCAGCTACGGCGGCCGAACCACGTCGGATGCGCCAATACAAATCCCACCTCCGGAGCGCTGCAAATTGCTTGATGGTTCTCCTTGACGTTAAACTTTCCGATTGCCTTCCAGCCTCTCTGAAAGGCGATCGCTCCGCATCCGACCAGATCAACCCCCAGATTTTCTTCCATGAACGACATCTGTGCCGCAAGCCGATTCGGGAACGCTATGTCATCGGCATCCATGCGCGCAATATAGCGCCCCCGCGCAGATTCAATCGCCTGGTTCAAGCGAGCGGCGAGCCCGCGCCGCTTTCCATCAGAGATGATCGTTATGCGGGGATCCTTGAAATCCCTAACGATATCAGCGGTCGCATCCGTCGAGCCGTCGTCGAAAAACAGCAGCTCCCAATCCTGATGCGACTGAGTGATAACAGACTTCACGGCAGCGCCGATCGTACTCTCTGCATTGAATGCAGCCATCGCCACGGTCACGGCAGGGCTCCGCGAACCCGCAGTCACGGCTTGGTTGTCAAATGTAGAAAAGACGTCCAGGGAGCCCCGCACACGAGTACGTCCGTGCGCCACGCAACCGCCAATAGACCTCGTAAACAGCGCGTCTCGCAGCTCGCTGTCCGCGCTGTGGACCAAAGGCCATATTGGCGAGGCCTGTCAGCCCGGCCTTCGCCGTCCGCCACCCCACCCCGATTCGATGGCGAGCAAACAGTGGGTCGAGCTGGGTGGGATCCAGCGACCAACCCCTATTGTCACGATTTTTAGCGGCCGCCAGCGCCATATCGAGCAGTGGAGGGAAACGCGTCGCGTACGTGTGCTCTCTGCGGGTGCGCTCAAAACCGGCTCTCGCGATGCCATCCCTTTCGGCGGGCGTGGAAAGATAGTGGCGGATAGCGGCCGCTAGGTTTGTGAGATTTTCGAAGACCGCTATCTCCCGCTCAGGCTCAAAGTAAGAGTCGAGGTCGGGAGCATATTCGGTCAGCAAAAACCCTCCTGCCCCCGGAACTTCGAAGGTGCGCGCCTTTATCTGACGACTATGGGACAGGGACAGCCCGCTAAATTGGAGGCCTGAGTCGGCCAAATTGAGCGAGATCCGCGATTTGCGATAGATCTGAGCAATGTCACTTGCCGTGAGGACTCCGCCGTCCCAGCCGTGGCCAAAGCAGCACACTTCGATGCCAAGGGAAGCAAGACCTTTGATCCACCGCAAGCGGTTGCCATAGGCGCTGCCGACGAACGTCACGTCATACTCGCAGTCCCGGCTTTTCAACGGGTCGGCGAGCAAACATTCACTGGCACCCCATTGGGAAAGCACCACGTTGTCCAACCCGGACGCATGGGCACGCCTGTATGCCTCAGGATAAGTCGTCACATGCAGGTCAACGTGCGGCGCGATGTATCGGGAGAACTGTGAGTATTTCCACGAGTCATCCGTTCCCCAATGCAGAATGGCGGCGGGGCTGTTGCCACGGATCACGTCGAGGGTCTCCGTCCACAACTCGTAGTTCATAAGCACGGCAAAGATCACATCCGGTCTGAACTCGCTAACCGCGCGTAGGAACTGGCGGTTAAGGTCGCCGAAGTCGCGATAGCGAACCCGGTCGAATGACTCAAAATGCCGCACCTCGCTTGCGATTGCCTTGAGTGCGGGCAGAAAGTTCGCGTACTCGTAGGCTGTGCCGCGCTTGGGATCGCCGTAGGCATGCTGGCCAAAGACGCAGAGGATTTTCACGCGTCACTCAAGAAATACGGCTCTCGAGATGCTCGCATCAAAGAACCGAGCGATTCTGCGGAAGTCAAACCATCATTCGACTTACTTCCGCACCGCGCGCACGTGGTAGCCAACAGTGAACCGCTGCTCTTTGTCAAAGAGGTCGAGGAGCTTCGCGGAGAGCGGCACGACCAGACAAAGCACGGGCAGGAGCAGAAACCAGATGGGTGCCCACAACACTGACACTAAGAACGGAACCATGGCGCCGAACGGCCGGGTCATTTGCATGAACCGGATCGCCTCCTGAGAAAAGTGCCGCAGCGATCCGCCGTTTGGCTCGACAGTGATTGAACCAAACCCAGCTGCGGACAAGAAGCGCTGATACCAATACGGTGTGTAGCCCCCGTAATAGTGATACGGCTCCTGATGAATGCCGGACCCGAGCGGTGCGGTAAGCATCAGCCGCCCACCCGGCGCCAGGATGCGGGCCAACTCCCGGACCACCGCTATCGGCTCGGGATGATGTTCGAGCACCTCGCTGCAAAGAACCGCGTCGAAGGCGCCGTCGGCGACGGGAATTGCAGTGGCATCACCCACATAATCGATCGCGCCATAGGCGCCGTCGCGCAGCTGGTCGTCGTTGAGCTGAGCGAAGTCCTGTGCTTTGTAGTCGCAATGGGCGAACAGCGCGCGATAAGGCGCCGAGCCCGCACCGACATCGATGACGCGCGAGCCCCTTGGAAGCTCGGCAGCCCGCGCCGCAATCCAGCTGTCGCGATTGCGCAGGTTGAACGCAAGCAAATCGCTGTCGCGCAGCGCGGCGCGCAATTTACCGATGAAATTCGAAAAGGCCGCAGCCATAGTCTAAAAACCGCACATCGTTGACGGACACATCGTCATGAAACTGGCCGTCATCGTCGACGTAGGAAAATCGCGTGAGATTGAGCGCGCCGAACCATTGCACGATGCTCTGGGGCGCGAAGACCCGGTGGGCATTGAAGCAGACGCGCTCGCGGCCGATGGGCGTCGACAGATAGAGGCTGCCGCCGCGCGCCAGGACGCGCTGCAATTCGCACGCCGCCTTGCGCGCGCCATCTGGATCGAGCGGATCGCCGTATCGGCCGAGCCCGACATGCTCGATGACATGCAGGCACGACAGGCTGGGGATTGCAGCATCGGCGAAAGGCAGTTGGCCGATGTCGCCACCCACACTCGAGAGGCCTGCATGATGTGCCATGAGCGGCCGAAAATCGACAAAGACGGTCGGCACGTGCGCCGACAGCACGCCCATGGTCAGCACCGACGATCCGACATCGACATGTTGCTGTGGCTTCGCTTGCGCGAGCCTGCGCGCCAGCCACGCGCCCTGATGAAAATAATGCGGATCGAACGGCGTCGCGGCGACACGGTCCGACAGGAGGGGAAAGCTGTCGCGCAGCAGCGCTACCCCCGGTCCTGCCATGCGCCGAAATCTGATCCAGTCGGCAAAATAGCCGGGCAGATGGCGCAGCGCCAAAAGCCGCCGGGGATCGATCGCGACCCCGGCCCAGTTCTGTATGAGGCTTTTGACCACGGCATCAAGCCTGCGCGCTCGCAACGTTTGCGGCCTATGAGGACTGCCATTGCAGCAGATCGACCTTGGTACGCTGCTTGAAAAAACCGTAGAAGTAATCGCGGAACGGCAGACTGAGTGCATTCAGGCACCCGCGGTCGAGCTTGCTGATCTGCCCGTCATCGGCGAAAGCGATGGCCGACTTCACGGCAGCCACGCGTTCGCGCACGAGTTCGCGTGTCAGCACCGGCAGCACGCGTTGAGCTGGCGGCGCGTCGCGGTCGACAAAAATCACCAACGCAGCCGACAGTTCGTCCGACGTGTTGAGATTGCCGCGGTGGATCATGCGCGATGACCATGCATAGAAAGTCTGTTCGCTGACATTGGTCCTACTCGCCAGGAAATCGAGATTGAGCATACGCGAGCCGGCAAACGCGAAAAGCGAACTGAGCGGGCCAGCTGACCACGAGATCACTGACAGGCCGGGATATTTGTAGAGCGTCAGCGGCATCCAGAACACGCGGCGCGTATCGATGCTGTCGTCGCGGTGCCAGCTGCCTCGCTCGTTGGTGTCGTTGGGCAGATGCAGCATCGGATAGACCTGCACGTCGCCCCCAGGAAACCGCTCCCGCGCAAGCTGCACGCCAAGATTGACCAACGTTGCATCCTCAATGGCGAGACTCTTGAGAATGGCCTTGTAGACTTCGGAGCGATGATTGGGCGCGAAGCTGCGCACAGGCTCGATCTCCGCGTCGACCATTTCGCAAATGGCGCGAAACCGCGTCTGCAGATCGCGCATGCGCGCGTCCTTATAGGTGAACATGGTCAATCCTCCCCGACCCGATAGCCGGCCTCAAGAAACAATTCGCAGGAGTCTGGCGCGTCATCGCCATTCAGGACACATGAGCCGCCGGCCAGTAGGCGTCACACGGCAAGTTTGTCACCGGCTGGCCCGCGAGATCGTAGCGCCGCCAGAGCCGCGGCGCACCCCGGGCACGCAGGCTCATGCGGACACGCCATGTCGGGCGCAGGATATTGCGATGCCACGCGGATGAGGCATGGCGCCGCTGTTCGCGGCGCTGAGCGGCTTTGCGCTCCGCACGATAGGCAGCGGCGCCCGCCGTGGATTTCTGTCCGGCATGGCGGCGGAATGCGCTGAAGGCGAGCGGCACATACGTGCATTTGCCGGCCAGCGCCATGCGCAAGAACAGATCGTAATCGGCGGCGAAGCGTAGCGAGCGGTCGATGCCACCGACCCGGTCATAGAGGCTGCGGCGCCAGAAGCAGGCGTCCTGCAAGGGCGACCAGCCCCCGAACAGCATTGCGGAACGTAGATCGCTCACCCAGCCGCGGCTGTAGGACAGGACGCGAGACGCCTCGTCAACGTGGAAATCATCGCCGAAGGTCATCTCGTTGTCACCGATGCGCGCGCGCGCCGCATCGAATGCACCGCGCAGGTACAGATCGCCCGCGTTGATCCAGCACAGCGCGTCGTTGCGCGCGCGATCGAACCCTTTGCCGATGGCGTCGGCATAGCCGTGGTCGGGTTCGCTGAGCCAGGCGGTGATCCTCTCCTCGTATTTGCGGATGATATCGAGGCTGCCGTCGGTCGAGCCGCCGTCGATGATGAAGTACTCGTCGCCCGGCCGGAGATTGCCGAGGACCGAAGCGATCGTCTCCTCGAGATATGTCGCCATGTTGAATGACGGCGTGACGACGGAGATACGCATCGTATGCTACGACGTCACGCCCAGCAGCGGCGGACCGCCTCGAACCGATCGAGGAAGCCGAGCACTCCCTCGACATAATCCGGCGGCGTGAAGCGCATGCTGCGCGCGCGGCCGGCTTCGATGAGGCGCTGGCGCGCCGGCGCGTCGTCGTGCAGCCTGGTTATGCTGGCCGCGATATCAAGCGGATCTCCCGGCTCGCAATAGAAGACCGCATCGCCGAGCTGCTCTTGCGCACCGGGAACGCGCGAGGCGATCACCGGGCAGCCGAGCGCGAAGGCCTCCAGCGGCGGCAAGTTTTCCGGCCCGCACCACGACACGTACGTCAGCGCCAGTGCCAGCCGATAAAGCGCGACGAGATCTGGGCGGCTGACGAAACCGAGGAACTTCACGCGATCGGCGACGCCTTCGCGCGCGGCGAGGCCGGCGACGAAGGCGCGATTGCCCTGGTCGGAGCCCGGTAGCGCCAGGGAAACCGGGCGGCCTTGGCGCTTCAGCGCGGCGATGGCGAGCACGAGATTGGCGTGGTTCTTGTGCGGCCAAAACTGGGCCGGATAAATGACGAACGGCTCGCGGAGGCCGAACTTGGCCGCGACGTCGCTGTCAGATGCAGAGTCGATGCTGACATATGACGGCGTTGGATGCGGCAGCACCAGAATATTGTCGTCTACGATCTGATAAAAATTGCGAAGCTGGTCGCGGCCGACCTGCGTCCCGGTGATGACCTTGCTGGCTCTCTGCAAGAACCAGCGATGCATGGCGTCGCGGGAATCCCACAAGCCCTTCGCGCTCATTTCCGGAAACCAAGGGGTCGACCGGTGCTGCAAATCCCACACCACCGTCATATAGGGC
>CAXMLT010000650.1:0-3835 GCA_964194245.1 uncultured Hyphomicrobium sp. | reverse complement strand
GGCGGTTAGTATTATCGGCGTGCGCCCCTATGCCGCCGCCCGGAGGCGGGTGGCAAAAAGTGCCACGGGGGCGCCACGGTTCGCGTAGATAAGTCGGGCAGAGTAGCGGGTCGGAAAGCTCTCCGGCTTCGCCAACCAGATGACTTCTCGCGGAATGCGCTCAGAAATGACATTGGCGCGGCATTTTTCACGTTCGTGCGGGATCGCAGCTCATCACCCCGCGGTGTTGGCCTTGGCCGCGCTCACCGCGCTGGCGAGCCCGATCGTTGCCGTGCAGGCGCAGCAGGCCTCCGACTGGCAGCCGACGGTCACCGACGACACCGGCGCCAAGAAGCCCGGCAAGAAGAAGCACGGCGCCAAGGCTGCCACACCTCCCGCGGAGGAGGCCCCGACGACGACCGCGAAAGCCGATCCGACCATTCCGGTGATAAAGCCCGGCACCCAGTCGATCGTTGCCCTTATCAACGACGAGCCGATCACCGGCTATGAGATCGACGAGCGCGTAACGCTCTCCCTTCTCGGCTCCCCGGAATTGCAGCAGCGGATGCAGGCGAAGTTGAAGTCGGGCAACGTCAACGACCAGTTCAAGGCCTTCGCGCTGAAGCGCCTGCAGGCCGATCCGCCCAAGACCGAGGCCGAGCAGCAGGCGCGCGTGAAGCAGTTGCAGGCGCAGTTCGTCGAAAGCCTGAAGGGTCAGGTTATGGCCGAGTTCAAGCCGACCGCGCGCCAGCATGCACTCGATGAATTGATCGAGGAGCGCCTGAAGATGCAGGCGGCAACCCGTCTCAACGTCGTCGCCGAGAAGGACGACGTCGACCGCATCGTCAACGGCATGGCCGAGCGCAACAAGATGACGCCGGCGCAGTTCGCCGAGCACATCAGCAAGATGGGCGCGAACATCGCCGGCATGCGCCAGCGGATCAAGGTATCGCTGTCCTGGGCCGATGTGATCCGGCGCCTCTACGGCCACCAGATCGCGGTCACGAGCCGCGACATCGACCGCTTCGTCGCCACGGCCGAGGGCCAGGACGACGTGGAGCTGCGCGTGCATCGCATCCTTCTCGCTGTCCCCCCGGACCAGAAGCAGATCGCCAAGCGCCTGAGTGACGCGGAGGCCGTGCGGGCCAAGTTCGACAACTGCAAGAGCACGAGCACCCTCGCCGGCAGCGTCAGCGGCGCCCGTTTCGACGACCTCGGCGACCGCAGGCCCGGCACCATTCCCGAGCCGACGCGCAGCCTCCTGCTCGCGGCGCACGACAACGAGATGCTGCCGCCCACCATCGGCGAGGGCGGCGTCGAGCTGTGGGCCGTGTGCAGCCGCAAGATCATCAAGGCGGAGGATGCCAAGCGCCAGACCGCCGAGAGCGAGTTGCGCCAGAAGGAGTTCGAGGTCCTTTCCAAAAAGCACCTCAAGGATCTGCGTCAGGACGCCCACATCGAGTTCCGGTGATGGGGCAGGAGCCGGACACCAGACGGCCGCTGCCACTCGCCGTCAGCATGGGCGACCCGGCCGGCATCGGACTGGAGATCACGCTCAAGGCCTGGAGCGAGCGTCGCGACAACGGCATCGGCCCCTTCGTGCTCTATGGCGACGTCGAGGCCGTGGCCGAGCGAGCGCGCCTGCTCGGCCTTGCCGTGCCGATCACCCCCGTTGCCACACCGGCTGCCGCGCTCGATGCCTTCGGCGCCAGCCTGCCGATCAGCCCGGTCCCATGCCGCGTGCGCCCGCGCCCGGGCGAGCCGGATGCGGCGAACGCTGCGGCGATCATCATGGCAATCGAGGAGGCGACGGCCGCCGTCGTCCGCCACGAGGCCGCGGCCATCATCACCAATCCGATCGCCAAGCACATCGTCGGCAGCGCCGACTTTCCCTACGCGGGCCACACGCAGTTCCTCGGCGCGCTCGCCGAGCGCCACTATGCCGGCAAGCGCTTCCGCCCCGTCATGATGCTCGCCGCCGACGCGCTACGCGTCGTTCCCCTCACCGTTCACTGTCCGCTCGCAAGCGTGCCTGCATCCATCACGCGCTCCCTCATCTTCGAGACGGTGCGCATCACCTGTGAGGCGCTGCGGCGCGACTTCAGCGTCGATGCGCCGAGCATCGCCGTCACCGGCCTCAACCCGCATGCGGGCGAGGAGGGCACCATCGGGCGCGAGGAGATCGAGGTCATCGCTCCGGCGATCGCGGACCTGCGCGCCGAAGGCCTGTGGGTGACGGGGCCGCACCCGGCCGATACTCTCTTCCACGCGGCAGCACGGCGTTCCTATGACGCCGCCATCGCCATGTATCACGATCAGGCCCTGATCCCCTTCAAGACGCTCGCGTTCGATACCGGCGTGAACGTGACGCTGGGGCTGCCGTTCGTACGCACCTCGCCCGACCACGGCACCGCGTTCGATATTGCCCGTGAGGGGCGCGCCTCCGCGGCGAGCTTCGTCGAGAGCCTGAAGCTCGCGGCCGCGATCGCCGCAGCGCGTGCCGCAGCGCCGCACCCATGAGCGCTTCCGGCGAGCCCGCGTCGGAGGGAGGTGCGAGCCCCGACGGCCTGCCGCCGCTGCGCGAGGTGATCCACGAGCTCGGCCTGCGGGCCAAGAAGAGCCTCGGCCAGAACTTCATCCTCGATCTCAATCTCACGCGCCGCATCGCCCGCGAAGGCGGACCGCTCGCGGGCGTGACAGTTGTAGAGGTCGGGCCCGGTCCGGGCGGTCTCACGCGCGCCCTGCTGCTCGAGGGTGCGGCCCATGTCGTGGCGGTCGAGCGCGATGAGCGCTGCCGGCCGGCGCTCGCCCAGATCGCCGAGCGCTATCCCGGGCGTCTCGACGTGCACTTCGGCGACGCGCTCGATGCGCAGTGGACGAAGCTGCTGCACGATCGCTGCGGCAAGGTCGTGATCGTCGCCAACCTGCCCTACGGCGTCGCGACGCTGCTGCTCGTCGGCTGGCTCGAAAGCGAGCCGTGGCCGCCGTGGTATGACCGCATGGTGCTCATGTTTCAGAAGGAGGTCGCTGAGCGCATCGTGGCCTCACCCGGCACCAAGGCCTACGGCCGGCTTGCGGTGATGGCGCAGTGGCGCACGAAGCCGCGCATCGTGCTGACGCTGCCGCGCGAAGCCTTCACGCCGCCGCCGAAGGTAGCCTCCGGCGTGGTCGCGTTCACGCCGTTGAAGGACCCCACGCCGCCCTGCAAGGCGAAGGTGCTGGCCAAGGTCACAGCCGCAGCCTTCGGGCAGCGGCGCAAGATGCTGCGCTCGAGCCTGAAGCAGCTCGTCGAGCATCCCGAGGCGTTGCTGGAAGCCGTCGGAATCGCGGGGACACTGCGCGCCGAGGACGTGAGCGTGAAGGATTTCGCGCGCCTAGCGCTCGTCTTCGAGCGCGCCACCGGGCTGCGCGCTTAAGTCAGTGGCCGCAGTCGCTCGGCACCGGCCGCCCCGCGAAGCGGTCGGCCATCCATTTGATGGCCTGACGCGCACTCTTCTCCGCGATCCGACTGTGGGAGACGCCCTTTAGCTGCGTCAGCATGACCGGAGTGCCGGCGGCGCACAGTTGCTTGGCAAAGCGCAGGGTGATCGCGGGCCTCACCGTCACGTCCCCCGTTCCCTGCGCGATGAACACCGGCGCTCCCGCCGGCGCCTGGCCCGGGGTGTTGCGCTCCATGATCTCGCGCCAAACCGGCAGTGTGGTCGGGTCTGCCTTCAGGAAGATGCGTTGGAGCGGCTTCTCGACCTGCGACAACTTCAGAAGCTCCGCGATCGACTGGATGCAGCTGCTCGCGACCAGCTCGAACGGCGCAACGGCATTGGCCGCCAGCACACCGTCGAGCGGCAGCCGATACACT
>CAXMLT010000649.1:0-6632 GCA_964194245.1 uncultured Hyphomicrobium sp. | reverse complement strand
CGTGGGTTCAAATCCCACCCTCTCCGCCAGCCGCCTTTGCGCCATCCTTCCACCCGTACACGTGAGCCCCCACCCATGAAGCTCGTTCGATTTGGCCATCCCGGTGCCGAGAAGCCCGGCATCGTGGACGCTCACGGCATGATCCGCGATCTCTCCGGCTTTGTGTCGGACTTCACCGGAGCGACCTTGTCGCCGGAGTCGCTCGCAATGATACGTGCGCTCGACACGGATGCGCTGCCGCTGGCGCCGGCCGGCGCCCGGATCGGGGCGCCCGTGGCTGGCTCGCGCAATTTCATTGCCATAGGGCTCAACTTCGCCGACCACGTGAAGGAGACCAATCAGGAGATCCCGACTGAGCCGATCCTGTTCAGCAAGGCGCCCAACTGCATCGTCGGGCCCGACGACGACGTCATGTACCCGAGGGACGCGGTCAACATGGACTGGGAGGTGGAGATCGCGTTCGTCGTCGGCACCCGCGCCCGCTACGTTGCCGAGAGCGACGCCATGGCTCACATCGCCGGCTTCTGCATCTGCAACGATCTCTCCGAGCGGCGTTTCCAGGTGAAGCGCGGCGGCCAGTGGGTCAAGGGCAAGTCGGCGGAGACGTTCGGGCCAATGGGGCCGTGGCTCGTCACCCCCGATGAGATCCCCGAGGTGGGGAACCTCGCCATGTCGCTCGACGTCAATGGCGTGCGCAAGCAGACGGGCTCGAGCAAGACGATGATCTTCTCGATCCCGTTCCTGCTCGCCTACATCACGCAGTTCATGGTGCTCGACCCCGGCGACGTGGTGACCACCGGCACGCCGCCCGGCGTCGGCTCGGCGCGCAATCCGCGGGAATACCTCGAGGCCGGCGACGTGATGACGCTCGCAATCGACGGCCTCGGCACGCAGCGCCAGACGGTCGTGCCGTTCAAGATGTGAGCTTCCGAAAACGAAAAGGCCCCACCGATCAGCGGGGCCTCTTTCTTTTGGTCTGCCGTGAGGGCGATCTCTAGTTCAGACGGTTGCGCTCGTCGAAGGCTGCGCGCTTCTCGCCGGCGAGCGGCGCCTGGTTGAAGCCCGCTTCCAGCCTCCGCCACGACATCTCGTTGCCGCGGGAGTTGCCCCTGAAGGCATCAACGAGCGCGCGTGCGATATCGTAAAGCTCGCCCTGCTCGGTCGAGAGGCCTCCAGCACCTGCGTCCGCCTCCAGCGCCTCGACCATCGTCTTCAGCACCATCTCGTAGGGGCCGTTCGGCAGTAGCATGATGATCGGCCAGTTCTGCTCGATCTCCTGATAGGCATCGCGCAAGAGCTGGCGCTCCCAGTCCGCGCCCGGCTTCAGCTTGCCTTTGATGTGCGTGTAAGCCTGATCGAGCGAGAGCTGCGCTTCCTCATCCCGCACCGTGAGCTGCTGATCGAGCGTCTGGTTGCTGTGACGGGCACGAGCAAAGGCCTCATTGGCCGCGATGGCGGCACCGAAAGCCGCGCCGTGCAGGTCTTCAAAGAAAGTCGGGTCAAGGTTCATGGCCTCCAGCAGCCGCGCCGTGTAGCGCGACCTCAACGCGCTCGCCTCCTCGGGCGTGTGCTCCGGGAGCGAAGGCTTGTGCTCGATCGCCTTCGAACGCTCGGTGATCGACCCACCAAAGCGTGACCCCTGTGAGCCTGGCGCCGCGATCTGGCGTGGGCCGCCGGGGACGACGAGCGAGCGAGCGCGGATGCGTGCAAGCGTCTTGTAGAGGTCCTTGTGCACGAAGTAGTGCGAGGCGTCCTTGCCCGCGCGCTGCACACGGTCGAGCGTGGCACCGGCGTTGAGCGTGTTGCGCACGGTGCGGACGTCCGCGGGCGCCACTTCGCTGAGCTTGATCTCGGCGGTGAAGCCGCGATCTTCGCTGATGGGGTGCATGTAGTGCAGCACCGTCTCCGCGTTCTGGTTGACGTCCGGCAGCAACGCCACGCCGACGATCTTCTCGAGCTCGGCAAGATCGACGTTGGACTTGTCCGCCTCGAACGCGCGTTTGGCCACGATCGCCAAAAACTCATAGAGCTCGGAACGCACGAGGTAGCGATCCGAGGTCGCGTCGTACTCAACCGCATTGATGGTGGCGCCCGCATTGAGGACGGAGAGCACGCGCTGAGCCGCGTGCGGATCGAGTTGTTCCGGACGCACCTCGGACATGAAGCCCTGATCGTTCGTTATCGGTCGCATGGCGCCGAGCGTCAGGCGGGCGTTGTCGAACGTGTCGGGCAACAGCGCATTCTCGACGATCGCCTCGAGCTGCTGCGAGTTGCGGCCCTTGCTGCTCGGCACGTCCGCAAGCGGGGAGCGCACGGCATTGGCGCCGAAGAGGCCGGTCATGAAGATGAGCGAGTCGATGCCGATGGCGATGGCAAGCGCGAGGTAGGCCAGGCGGTTGCCGTCCTGGAAGGCGTTCCAGGTGACGACGAAGCGGTGCGCCTTGTCGTCGCGATTCATCTCGGCGAAGCTGATCTTCGTCCGCAGCTCGTCGGTCTGCTTGCTCGGCAGCCCGCTGTCGGCCAGGCACTTCGTCGCGAATCCAAACAGCGAATCCGTAGACTGGTGCTGCGCGAGCTTGTCGCCGCCGACGCAATTGGCGTTGAAGGTGTTGGTGCCCGTCTGCAGGGCAAACAGCATCGCCGCGGCTTCGCTCGCCTGCTTGGGGTCGCAATCGATGCCGGACGCCTTCGGCTTGGTAACTTCGGCCGAATACATGGCGTTGTAGAGCTGCGAGCAGCGCTGCTGCACGATGCCGAGCCGCTCCGCCGTCGGCTCCTGGCGGAACTCGACGCGCGCCTTCTCGAACGCAGGAAGCACGCGACCGGGATCCACGTGCTGCTCGGCGTCCTGACCGGCGGCGTTGTCCTGCGCCATCTTGATGCGCTGCTCAGCCGTCTCCTGCTCGCCCTTGTATTTGGCAAGCTCGCCGTCGATTGATGCCAGTTCCTGCTTGATCTGCGAGATGCGCATATCCGCGGTATCGAGACGCTTCTTGGCGTCCTTCACGCGGTCGTCTTGGATCTTGTAGGCCCCCTGCATCTTCTCCAGCTCGTCCATGCGCTGGCGATAGATCGGACCCTTGCCTTCCTTGAGCGTACCTTCGACGCCTTTGTCCTCGGCCATGGCCTCGACGCGCTTGGCGTCGATGGCGCGGGCTCGCGTGTCGAGCTCCGACTTCGTCGATGCGTAATCGGCGGCGAGCGTCGCCCGGTCGGATTGGATGCGCGAGAGCTCATCCGTCAGCGTCGTCTTCTTGCCCGCGATGCCGGCCTGGCCGCTCTGGGCAGTCGTGATGCGCTCCTGCTGCTCCTTGAAGCCGCGGTTGCGCTGCTCGATCTGGTCGTTGAAGTATTTCTCGATCTCGCCGGTCGAGCCCTGCGCGGCAGTAGCAAGCTTGTCGAGCTGACTGTCATAGGTATGCCAGCCCTCGCTTTTGAACAGCGATTCCGTTTGCACGAGCTGCTGCGCCGTAATCGTTTCGCCGATGTCGGCGACGATGCCGGTCACCTGGTTTTCGGCGCGCAATTGCGCAACGCGCTCGCGCTGGTCCTTGGGGAACACGGCGTTGAAGCGGCTGTCGAAGGAGAAGAACACCGAGGTCGACATGCAGGCGAGGAACATCACCCAGAGCATCGAATTCTTGGCGACGATGCGCAGCGCCTGCGCGTAGGGAGCGACGACGTCGGAGCGGGCAAACACGGTGAGCAGGCCAAGTCCGCCGAAGAGCACGCCGGCGGCGGTGAGGCCCTGGATCCAACGGTCGGCGGGGATGCCGTGGCGGAGCTGGTAGAAGAACACGGCGGCGGCGAGAAACACAACCGACAGCGCGATCACGACGACGAGCGGCGCAGTAACACGCGCCAAGCCGCTGCGCGGGACCGTGCTCATGCCGGTAGCGAAGCTTTCACCGATCAGCCAGGCGACGATCAGCATCACGCCGTGAATGCCGAAGGTGAACATGAGCGACAGCACCGATTCCCCGGTGAAGTTCGTCATGCCGTCCCAGGTGGTCCAGCCGCCGGCGAGCGACAACACAATCGCCGCCGTACCGAGCATCGCGAGCTGCCAGTTGGTGAAGAAGATCTCCTCGACGACGCGCCACAACCGCGGGCCGACCTTGAAGAGCAGCATCACGGCCGCGAGCACCGCGGCCCCCAACAGGAAGCTCCGCGTGTAGGCCGCGGGGTTGGCGATCACACCGTCGACGAATTGCTTGACGTCCATTGCCTCGGCCTCTCCTCGCCCTTCGTTCCGCGGTCTCGCCGGGTCCTCCGTTCGAGGACAATGCCTGCGGCGCAAAGGTCACGCGCGGTGCAGCATGACCACACCTCCTGGCCGCTTCACGGCAAGAATGCGGCAATCGCGTGCGCGAGCACCGACGATTTCGAGCGCGGCCGAACGAATCGAGAATTGGGGATTCGTCATCCTTAACGCAAGCATAAGATGCTGTTGTCGTGAACCTGCGAGGGTTCTGCCGCCTATACGGCTTCGAATAATGCCGCGAGGCCCATACCACCTTGGGCGCCCAGTGCAGCGACGCCGAGTGGCGCTCGCTTCCCCTCGCCGCGAGCCATGCGCGTGAAGAGACGCGTAACGAGCACGGCACCGGCGGCGCCGAGCGGATGCCCGCGAGCGATCGCGCCGCCGTCCGGATTGAGCAGGTCCTCGTCGAGCTCTAGGCTCTGTACCAGTGCAATGGCCTGCGCCGCGGAGGACTCGCTCAACTCGATGATGCCGATGTCGGACCGCTTGAAGCCGTTGAGGCGCTCGTTCAGCGTCTTCATGGCCTCGATGGGGGCCGAGGCCTCCTCCTCCGGGCCGACGCCGCGGATTGCCTGGGCAACGAGGCGTAGCGCGCGCGGCTTGCCCAGCTCAGCCCATATGCGCTCCGATACGATGACCGTCATGGCGGCCCCATCGTGCATGGCGCTGGTGTTGCCGGGGGTCAGCGTGCCGTCCGGCTGCTGGTAGGGAGCAAGTTGCGCCAGATCCTTGAAGTCGGGCTCCACGGCGCTCTGGTCGCGCGCCTCCTCGGCATTGGCGCGGATGGGCACGATCTCGCCGGTGAGGCGCTTGCTCGTGCGAGCGGCCTCGGCCTTGAGATGCGTGCGCAAGGCAAAGGCATCCTGCTGCGCGCGGCTGATGCCGAGCCGCGCGGCCAGTGCTTCCGTCGCCTCAACCAAGGGCGGAACTCCGCCTTCCTCGGCCGGGCCGGGCTCGAAGCTCGTGAAGCGCGGCAACTGATAGAGTGTGCGCGGCTTGGCGATGCGCCAAGGGGCCGTTGAGAGCGCCTCGGCGCCGCCGGCAACCATGACCTCGGCATCGCCGGCTGCAATCGCGCGGTTCGCCGCCAAGATCGCGTCGAGCCCGGAGCCGCACTGGCGGTCGATGGTCGCCGCCGGCACGCTGTCGGAAAGGCCGGCTGCGAGTGCGATAAGCCGCGCGGGGTTTCCCCCTTGCGTTGCGTTGCCGACGATGACCTCGTCGACCCGGTCGGCATTGATACCGGCATCACGCAGAGCCGCCGCCACGACGGGAGCGCACAGCTCCTCGATGCGGCGGCCTCTGTGCAGGCCACCAACACGGCCAAGCGCGCTACGCCGCGCCGCGATTATGTATGCGGGAGATGACGCCATCGGCTGGGTCTGAAAATCCTAAAAGGGGGCCTCGGAGCACGCAACGAAGTGCCCGCAACTGTTGTCGATATTTGTTGTCGGAGTGGGAGTAACCATATGATGGTGGCAGAAAAGGGAACGGTTCCATTGCGCTAGGCGATGGACTTATTCTGAGGCGCTATGCTCGAAACCTTCAGTGGTATAAAGTGACCGAAACAAAAACGACAGCGCGGCAGGGTGGAATAATGTCTGAGAGCTCGGCGAAGCTCACGATTCCGGCGTCCGCCTCACAAAGCGACCGTCGTCTGGCCAAGGCCGTAGAGCGGGCCAACCAAGCCTTCGCCGACAAGAGCCTCCGATTTACAAAGCTTCGTCAGGACGTGTTCCAGGAGATCGCGTCGACGTACGCCTCGATCGGCGCCTACGACGTTCTCGCCCGCTTAGCGGAGAAGGGCACGCGGCTGGCGCCGATCTCGGTCTATCGAGCTATCGACGCGCTGCTCGAGGCCGGTGTGATCCATCGCCTTGAGAGCAAGAACGCGTTCTTCGCTTGCCGCCGTCTCGATCATACCGCCGGACGCCGCCCGATCTTCCTCGCCTGCGAGAAGTGCAACGCGGTCCAGGAGGTTGACTCGGAAGGCATCTTCGAGACGATCGACCGCGTCTCACGCGCCGCATCGTTCCAGCCGCGCGTAAAATTCGTCGAGGTCTCCGGATTGTGCCGCAACTGCGCATCAAAAAAGGACTGAAGGCCGATGGCCGATCAGGATGTGCGAGCGGTCGCGCCCGCAGCGAATGCGCGCAGCCATGACGACAGACACGACCACGGCGTGACCTGCACGCAGGGCTGCCCGACGCAAACGCAGCACGAGAGCCGGCCCGATAGTCTGGGAGCCTTCGACCCCGCCGCGCTCATTTCGGCGCGTGGGCTCGGCTTTGCGCGCAACGGCCGCGTCCTCCTGGACGGCGTCGACCTCGATATCGGCAAGCGCGAGATCGTGACGCTCATCGGACCC
>CAXMLT010000648.1:0-7759 GCA_964194245.1 uncultured Hyphomicrobium sp. | reverse complement strand
GCTCTTGCGCCTGCTGGCGGGCGAGGTCGCGCCGACTTCCGGCTCCGTGCGTATAGATGGCCGCGACCTCAAGAGCATTGCCCCGGTCGAGCTCGCGCGCCGGCGCGCCGTCGTGGCGTAATCGACTGCGCTGTCTTTTCCTTTCACCGTGCTCGAGGTCGTACTGCTCGGTGCCACCGTGCCGGGCTTCGCACGGATCGAGCCGCGGGCGCTCGCGATTGCGGATGAGACGCTGCGCACCGTGGGGCTCACGGGGTTCGAGCAGCGGCTCTTTACCGAGCTGTCGGGTGGCGAGCGCCAGCGCGTGCACATCGCGCGGGCTCTGTGCCAGCTCGCGACCGCCAAACCGCGCCCGGGCGAGACAGCGGCGCTGCTGCTCGATGAGCCAACATCCAGCCTTGACCTATCGCACCAGGGCGCCGTGCTGGGTGAGACACGCCGCCAGGCCGCGCGAGGTCTCGCCGTCCTCGCCATCCTGCACGACCTCAACCTCGCCGCGGCCTACGCCGATGAGATCGTCCTCATGTCGCACGGGCGCATTCGCGCGAGCGGCGGACCGGCAGAGGTGCTCCGCGACGACCTCTTGTCGGAGGTCTATGGCTGCCCAGTGCGCACCAACGCGACGCCGACTGCCGGCGTGCCGTTCGTGATCCCGCAGGCGAGCATGCGAGCGATGCCGCTGGGCCCCGAGCTCAGGGGTCGTCCCCCGTTAACTGCTCGCTGAGCCAGCGCTCGATCACCGCGAGGATGCGTGCTTTGTCCGCTTCCTCTAGCGGGCGTCCCTGCGGAATGCCGTGCCACTTGGCAAGGCAGCCGCGGCAGCAGGTGCCGGTCGCATGCTGGGCGACGAACACCGGATGCCCGCGATAGGGCGTCTGCTTGCCGTCGTTGCGCGGCTCGGCGGGGGCCAGCCTCAGATCTACGAAATCGCGGGCGTGCGCCAAAACCACAGAGAGGCCCCGGGCTTCCAGATACGCACGATCCTGCTTGCCAAGCCAGAAGCCGCGTCGGAAGCTCGACCCCGCAAGCCTCTTGAACAGCGCATTGAGATCATCCATCAGGCGACCCGCCACCAATCCTCCCGGCCGTCACCTCGGGAACAGCGTGAGCGTGTGAGCAGTGAGATATGCACGCGACCGCTTAGTGCACACTCAGGCCGGGAAGGACGACCTATGGACCATATCGTTTCTGTCGGCATGGATGCCGATACCCTGAAGCAGCTCGATGATCTGCGGCGAGCGCACCCCAACGTGCCATCGCGCGTGCAGGTGATCAAAAGCCTGATCTGGGAGGCGCACGCCAAGATCGCCGCTGCGGCCAAGGTCGCCGCCGAGTAAACACACGTTTTCCGGCCAGCTTCGGCCCTGCCACTCGATACCCGGCGCGCCTCGCGGCGCCGCCGGGTTTCGCGTTTTCCGGGGACTTTCAGCGCTGCTTTTTTCGTTTTGAGGTCTCCGCAACTCCTCACCTCTCTCTGGAGGTGACGTAGCGGACCCTGGCTCAGTCACACGCGCCAACGGGCGCGCCTCGGTGAAGTCGCTGCCCCGGCCCAATTGAACTGGCGAAACAAGGCACTGGACTGCACGCGCAGCCATCACTTTTTTCCGTTTGAAATCAGTTACTTGAAACTTTCTTTTTGCTTGTCACGCCCGGAACAGCGGCTCCGGGCCCCTCCGCCTACCTTCGGGTCAAGGAAACAGGAGCAAGTGACATGACCGCCGCCGCCACCCAGGCCAATGCCAAGGACACCACGGTTCGCTTCCCCGGCGGCAAGACGGGCATCCTGCTGCTGCACGGGCTGTGCGGCACCCCCGCCGAGGTCCGCTTCGTGGCAATGGGCCTCGCCCGCGCCGGCTACACGGTTCACACCCCCCAGCTCGCCGGTCACGGCGCCGAGAACAGCGGCCGCTGGCAGGACTGGTACATGAGCGCCCGTGAGGCCCTCATCGAGATCCGCAAAGAGTGCGATACGGTCATCGTCGGCGGCCTCTGCATGGGCGCCATCCTCGGTCTGCACCTCGCCGCCCGCAACCCGGGCAAGGTGCAGGGCGTGTCGCTCTTCTCCCCGACGCTCTGGATCAACGGCTGGGCGATGCCCTGGACCATGCGGCTCTTCAAGCTGGTCCGCTCGCGCTGGTTCGCCAACTTCATCAGCTTCCCCGACAGCGACTCGCTCGGCATCAAGTGCCCGCGCGTCCGCTCCTTCGTGAAGACTGCGCTCGACACCGACGGCGACTACGGCCGCGCCGGTGTCCCCGGCACGATGGTTCTCGAGCACCGCCGCATGGTGGACGCCGCGATGAACCTTCTGCACCGGGTGAAGCAGCCGACGCTGATCGTGCACTCGCGCGAGGACGATTACGCCGACCTCAACAACGCCGTGTACCTCAAGGACGAGCTGCCCGGCCGGGTCGACATGGTGGTGCTCGAGGACAGCTACCACATGGTGACGCTCGACAAGCAGCGTCAACTGGTGGTCGAGAAGGCCCGCCTGTTCGTGGACGGGATCGTCGACGCCATCGCCAACGCGGCGGCCTTCCCGGTTGCCCAGGCGGCGTAATCTCAATCTTAACCGAGCATGCGGCGGCTCCGATCGGATGCCGCCGCAGCTCCGCAATAGCAGTCGCTTGGGCTGCAGCCGCCATGCTAGGAGGGACACTCCCTAGCCGGCCGCGACCCTTGCCGAAACTCAGACTGCCAGAACCGCTCGAGGGGTGATGGGATGAGCGCCGACGCGCACACGGCCGGAGGCAACTTCTGGCAGCAGAGCAAGGAGCCGAGGACGGTGCATCCGCCCGTCGCCAGCGACATCTCGGTCAACGTCGCCATCATCGGCGCGGGCTACACCGGGCTTGCCACCGCCTACCACCTCAAGACCGCCGAACCATCGCTCGACGTCGCCGTGCTCGACGCAGAAACGGCCGGCTTCGGCGCGAGTGGGCGCAATGCTGGCTTCGTCATGACGCTGTTCGGCGCGTCCTCCGGACTCATGAAGTCGCTGCACGGCAAGGACAAGCTCCTCGCCGCCCACAGGTACATGGAGAGCGCGATCGACGCGCTCGAAGCCATGGTCAAAGACCATAAGATCGATTGCGATTTCGAGCGCTCGGGCTTCCTCAAGGTCGCGACCTCGCCGACTTATGAAAAGCGCATCAAGGACGAGATCGAGCTCTTCCAGTCGATAGGCGCGGAAGGCTTCGAGTGGCTCGATGCGGCGCAAGTTGCCGAGCGCGTGCGCTCGCCTACCTTCCTGGGGGCCTGCTCGGAGCCCCATTGCGGATTGCTCAACCCGGTGAAGTGGGCGGACGCGCTGCGCCGCCTCGCGATTGCGCACGGGACCAAGCTGTATGAAGGCACGCGCGTCGAGACTGTCGCCCGCGAAGGCGGCAAGTTCCAACTCGCAACGCCCGGCGGCACCGTCACCGCGGAGAAGGTCGTCTTCGCCACCAACGGTTACACGCACCTGATCCCCGGCCTCGCCTCAAAGCAGCTCCCGGCGTTCGCCTACATCATCGTCACCGAGCCCTTGAGCGAGGCGCAGCTTGCATCAATCGGCTGGGCCGGACGCGAAGGTATCGAGGACGGTCGCAATTTCATGCACTTCTACCGGCTGACGCGCGACAACCGCCTTCTCGTCGGCGGCGGCCCCGGGCTCGTGCCGTACGGCGGCAGCATGGATCACGATGCCAATCCCAAGACGTGGGAGCATCTGGAACGCTTCATCACCGCGACGTTCCCCGCGCTACGCGGCGTCCGCGTCACTCACCGTTGGGGCGGCGCTTTCTCGGTCACCGCCGATTCGACGCCGCAGATTGGCACGCTGCACGGCGGCGGTGCGGTCTATTCGATCGGCTGCACCGGTCACGGCGTTGCGATGACGCACATGAACGGGCGCATCCTGCGCGACCTGGTGCTCGACCGTAAGACAGCGCTGACGGAGATGTGGTTCGTCAACCGCCGCTCGTTCCCGATACCGCCGGAGCCGATCCGCTCGCTCGCAGTCAAGGCGGTCATGGCCAGCATGCAGTTCGACGACTGGTGGTGCGAGCGCGGCGCAAGTCGGCCTGCGGCACGGCCATGAACCCGATCCGCAAGATCGCCATCATCGGCGCTACCGGCATGCTCGGCATCCCCGTGACAGTGGCTCTGCTCGACGCCGGCTTCGCCGTCACTGCGCTTTCGCGCAAGCCGGACGAGGCGCGGCGCGTGCTGCCGGCGGCGACGCAGATCGTGGCGGCGGACGCGCGCGACGAGGCGAGCCTCAAGCGCGGGCTCGCGGGGCAGGACACGCTCTACCTCAACCTGTCGATCGCGCCGACCGAGCGGCGGGGCGACTTCCACACGGAGGAGCAAGGGCTCGAACGTATCCTGTCGGCTGCGCGCTCGGCCGGCATCAAGCGCATCGGCTACGTCTCGGCCATGATCCACGACAGCCCGAACCGCTGGTGGGTGCTCGACGTCTGGCGCAGTGCCATCGCACGCATCAAGGGGTCGGGAATTCCCTACACCATCTTCTACCCGACCAACTTCATGGAGACGCTCCCGCAGCGGCACATGCTGGGGAGCGTGTTCATGATGACCGGCTGGTCGCGCAATCCAAACTACTGGATCGCGGGGCGCGACTTCGGCCGCCAGGTTGCGCGCTCGTTCGCTTTGCCCGAGGCTGCGAACCGCGAGTACGCCGTGCAGGGGCCGGAGGCGATGACGTACAACGAGGCGGCGCAACGCTATGCGCGCGCCTCGGACACGCCGCGGCTGACGCTGCCACTGTTCTTCATCGACATCGCCGGGATCGCCTCACCCTCGATGCGGTTCAACGCGCGCATCATGCGTACGGTGCTGCGCTATCCCGAGACGTTCCAGGCGGAGGGAACGTGGCGCGACCTCGGCAAGCCGTCGACCACGATCGAGGAGTTCGCACGGACGATCACCACGTAGCTCCGGCTGCGAACTCTGTTCTTACCCGGCCATGCAGCGCCGCCGAGCGGCAAGCATTGTCTCATGCTCGAATTGACGGGGGCGTCGGCCAACGCACCGTCAAGAGCTTGCCACCATCCTCTACGGCTCGACGAAAGCTCCGCTTTAGTGCTGCGGCTTGCCATTCAAGTGGTATTCGAACTCGTCCTGATAATTGAGGTTCGCAGTCGCCTGGCGCCAGTCGCCAACGGCAGGGAAGTACGATTGCGTGTCATTCTGGTGCTGTATGGCGGCCACGTCAGGCGGCGGCTGAAACACGCCGATGCTGCAAGCCAACGCCTGTAGTTCGTTGAAGATCACCGCGCGCCTGGCCTCATGCTCGGCGGCCACCTTTCGAAGGTCCCGGAGGAGCTGCTGGTCGACGTGATTGAGTGCGTCCCCCAAGCTCTTTACGAGCGACTGCTCACCGGTGGCTGTCTGGGTAACGTTCGTACGCATTTCATCGATGTGCTGACGCAGCTTTGTCATGTCCACCCCCCTCGGGTTCGCTCCGAATCACTTGTGAACATAAAAAGCCAAAGCCGTGCTCGTCCAAGGAAAAGGCGCAAGATCCGAAGCGTCCACAGGTTGGTTGACGCAACTCCAGATGAGTTGTGTCTGAAATACGTGAGCTACCCCGGCTGAGCGGCATGCGGTCGAGCCGGTCGCGCTCACCTAGAAGGACGGCAAGAACCGGGTCGGCTCGGCAAGGAGGACGCTTGCTGAAAGGTCGCCGCCACTAGCTGCTGCGCCAGCTCAAGGAGCGTAACCGACGGTAGTGGCGACCCCGACAGGATTTGAACCTGTGACCCCCAGATTAGGAAAAGGCCGATATTATTGATTTTAATAGGTTTTTTTGGCCAACAGAATTTTCGGTCTGTTGGTCTAAATGAATAATGCTGCGAAAATTCAAAGTGGTATCCGCGGCACACTTTCGTGAGCCTATGCCGAGCCTAATACGAAGCGGCCAAGCCTGGGATCGCGGTATCTTAAGCTGGCCCCACGCAGACGTTGAGAACCACCTTTAGCGTTGGTCCCCTAAGTGGGGTGAAGCTGTCGTGACACTGCCACCCCTACCACGTCAGTCTTTGACCCTAAGCAGACTTTCAGAATCCGAGCAGTCCCATCGAGCTAAGACGTAGTGTCATCGCATTGCCTTTTGTCATCAAGCCGCAATCTAGGCGTCAAGCTCGCAACCAAGGCGACCAACTCCGTCTGACTTGCAGAATTGTCCCCATGCGTACCATGGCCTCAGCCTTCGGATTCATAGCGACCACGCCGCACTTGGCAGTGACGATCGCCGCCGCGCCGTCGATCTGATCCAAAATTCCCGCCAAAGCTCGGTCAATAACTGTCGAGCGCTCCCGGAACTGCCGCATGGGCCTCTTCGACAAACCGACGCCATCGCGTCGGTTCCGCCACTGCCAAGTAATGTCACTCGATCGAATCACGGCTCGCGGCCGCCTCCGGGAGCTGAAAGGGGGCCGCTTCACCCGACGCGGCCTGATCAAGGCGTTCGCCGGCGGCGTTGCGGCAACCGCGGCGACGGGCGGCGGAGCCTACTCGGCACTCGTGCCGGGTATACCCATCTGGCGGCTGTTAAATGACCGATCGCTGCGGACGTTCTCGGGGTATCCGCATTGGGTCAGTTCCGTCGCCGTGACGCCAGACGGCCAGCAGGTGATCTCCGGCAGCGCTGACAAGACCATCAAGGTGTGGGAGTTGGCGAGCGGCCCGCCGCTCGCTGAACTGAAAGGACAGCACCATGAACGCCCTGCGCCACAGACCCCCGCCGCCGATGCACCTGTCAACGGCGCCCCACGGGCGAACTCCGCATACCACGACCGCGCCGCCGCCGGCTTATAGCGGAACCGGCATGCCGCAGACACCGTCTCAGAATGCGTTGATAGGTCCCACGTCCACCGAGGCCAGCGTCAAAGGGCCGATGCGCAGCGCGCCAGCCGCCCAGCAGGGAAAAGGCCCTCCTGTCGGCTTTGTTGAGCGGGTGACTCACCTGCGCCGAATGCTTGGGCACCACCACGGCACCAACGCGCTGAGACGGGGGAAATAGTGCAGTCGGCCGGATTTCAAGCGGCGTTCGTGGTCAGCATCGATCTGAACGGCGAAACCATCAATGGGCTCTACTGGCCTGAAAGCGGCGGCGTGCGCGTCAGCTACAAGAACGCCGCGGGTGAGACGAGGCGCGGGTGGGCCAATGTTGTCAGCTCAGCATCAGGCGCCCCAAAGGTCATGGCGCGCATCGTCCTGCACGAATTGGCGCGGGAGGTGATCGAGCCGCCAACATCGCAGACCATCATGTTGCGCCTGTGTGAGAGCCTCCGACCAAGATTGCCGTGCCTGCGCAAGATCATCGGCGCAATGGAAGGCGTGCTCGCTGTGACCTGCCATCCAGAAGCGAACTCACTCTCTGCCGAAGTCCGATTGCCCGATGCTGACCGGGTAGCGGAAGCCATGTCGTCGGCGGTGGACGCCTCGGAGGACGAGTTTGTCGCGATTGTCCGGTTCATCGCCCCCGCGCCACGCAAACCAGAATTCAGAACCGCATAAGGACTGCCCACATATGACTGGCGATGGAGAACCGTAGGGATGGGGGACCCGACCAAAAAGCTCACGCCCAAGCAGCAAGCGTTCGCACAGGCCTATGTCGAGACATGCAATGGCAGCGAGGCCTACAGGCGCGCTTACGCAGCGGAAAAGATGTCTCAGGCGGCCATTGAAGTCGAAGCGTCGCGTCTTCTGGCAAACCCTAAGCTTACCCTAAGGGCTGTCTCTTATACACATC
>CAXMLT010000647.1:0-5000 GCA_964194245.1 uncultured Hyphomicrobium sp. | reverse complement strand
TACACCACGTGCCCGGACACTACCAATTCCGAGTTCGACGGGGCGTGTACGATTGCCGCCACGGCGTGCATTCTGGAGCCTGTGATGCAGCCTAGGTGACTGAGGCACTTGTGGGAAACTCGATAGCTACAAGTCTGCGCAATCTGCCATCCGTTGATGCCGTTCTGAACACGGCCTCCGCCGCGGTGTTGCAAGAGCGCTTTGGCCGCACAGCTTCCACCGAAGCCATCCGCTCAGTTCTGGCGCAAGCGCGTGCAAATCTGCGCGCCGGCACGTCCACCGTTCCCAGCGCCGAGCAATTGGTGCTCGAGGCGCTCGCACGCCTGGACTGGGAAGACCGTTCCAGCCTGCGCCCGCTGTTCAACCTCACCGGCACGGTCCTGCACACCAATCTCGGCCGGGCAGTGCTCGCCGAGACGGCGATCGAGGCGACGGTCGCGGCGATGCGCGATCCCGTCGCGTTGGAATTCGACTTGCCCACGGGCAAACGCGGCGAGCGCGACGATCATGTGCGGGGACTGCTCTGCGCCCTGACTGGCGCGGAAGACGCAACCATCGTGAATAACAACGCGGCGGCCGTGCTCCTTTGCCTCAACACCCTGGCGGAGAGCCGCGAGGCGATCGTGTCACGCGGCGAGCTCATCGAGATCGGTGGTGCGTTCCGCATGCCGGACATCATGGCGCGCGCCGGCGTGCGCTTGGTCGAGGTCGGCACAACCAACCGCACCCACGCAAAGGACTACCGCAAGGCGATCACGGTGCAGACCGGCGTCATCCTCAAGGTTCATCCATCCAACTATCGCATTCAGGGTTTCACCGCCGAAGTCGGCGCCAGCGAACTCGCTGCGATTGCATCCGAGGCGAATGTGCCACTGATGAACGACCTCGGATCAGGCACATTGGTCGATCTCTCGCGCTATGGAATGCAACACGAGCTGACGGTGCGCGAGGCGGTGGCCGAGGGCGCGGGCATCGTGACGTTCTCCGGCGACAAGCTGCTTGGGGGTCCGCAGGCCGGCTTCATCATCGGCAGGCGGGAGTTGATCGAAGCCATCAACCGCAACCCAATGAAACGGGCCCTACGCGTAGACAAAATTCGCCTTGCCGCGATCGAGGCCACGTTGAAGCTCTATCGCGATCCCGACCGTCTCACCGAGCGTCTGCCGACACTGCGCCTGCTGGCGCGCTCGCAAGCCGACGTGGCGGATCAGGCACGGCGCCTGCTTCCCGGCGTGGCCAAGGCGATCGGCCCGGGCTTCAGCGTGGAATTGAGTGAGTGTCGAAGCCAGATCGGATCCGGCGCGCTGCCACTCGACACGATTTTAAGCGCCGGCCTTACCATCCGTTCGAACGCCGGCGGCCATGCGTTGGAGCGCCTCGCGGACGCACTGCGCAGCCTCACCCGGCCGATCATCGGGCGCATCGAGGACGGCGCGCTGATCCTCGATTTCCGCTGCCTCACCGATGAAGAGGCGCTTCTATCCGTTGTGTCTGAATTGAGCCCCGATACTAGGGCGCCATGATCATCGGTACAGCCGGCCATATCGACCATGGCAAGACGGCTTTGGTCAAAGCGTTGACGGGAGTCGACGGCGATCGCCTGAAGGAGGAGAAGGCGCGCGGGATCACGATCGATCTCGGCTTTGCCTATCTGCCGACGGCGACAGGGCAGATTCTCGGCTTCATCGATGTGCCGGGCCACGAGCGCTTCGTGCACACCATGCTCGCCGGCGCCAGCGGGATCGATTTCGCCTTGCTGACGGTTGCCGCCGATGACGGGATCAAGCCGCAGACGGTCGAGCACCTCGCAATCCTCGATCTGCTCGGAATAGATCGGGGCATCGTCGCCGTGACGAAAGCCGATCTCGTCGCGGCCGATCGCTTAGTCGTGTTCAAAGCCCAGATAGCGGCAGCAATCGTCGGCACTGCGCTCGCAGGCTCTGACATTCTGCCGGTTTCGGCCTTGACCGGCCGCGGCATCGATGAGTTGCGCCATCATCTCATCGATGCCGCAACGACGACCCGCTCCCGATCCTCGGACGGCCGTTTCCGCCTCGCGGTCGACCGCAGCTTCACGCTGGCGGGCGCCGGAGTCATCGTCACCGGAACCGTGCTTTCCGGCACTGTGAACGTGGGGGATCATGTGCGGGTGAGCCCGTCCGGCCTCACGGCCAGGGTGCGTTCGTTGCATGCCCAGAACCGCCCGGTGGAGACCGGACTTGCAGGCGACAGGTGTGCGCTCAATCTCACCGGCCCCGATATCTCCAGGGATGCGATCCGACGCGGCGATGTCGTCGTCGACCCCGAGCTGCACGCACCGACGGATCGCATCGATGCGGTCCTGCGCCTGCTGAAGACCGCGTCGAAACCGATCGGCCAGTGGTTTCCCGTGCGCCTGCACCATGCCGCGGCCGAGGTCGGGGCGCGCGTCGTCCTGCTCGGCGACAGCCCGGTCGAGCCCGGCGCCTCCGCGCACGTCCAGCTGGTGCTCGAGCGTCCGATCGCTGCGGCGGTGCCGGACCGCTTCGTCGTGCGGGACGTTTCGGCACAACAGACGCTCGGCGGCGGCGCCTTCATCGACCTGCGCCCTCCCGCCCGGCGGCGGCGCACCCCGGAGCGACAGGCCCAGCGCGCCGCCATGGCGGGCAACGATCCGCTTTCCGCGTTCTCCGCTCTGCTTTCTGCCCCACCCTACGCATGGGATCTCACCGGCTTCGCGCGCGATCGCGGCCTTGAAACTGCGCAGATGGACGAGATCAAGATGAAACTCGGACTAGTCGTCCTTGAGGCAGACGGCACCAAGACGGCCCTCGCGCCCGACCGATGGCAGAGCTTCACGTCGAGCCTCGTGGCGCAGGTTGCGGCCTACCACGCCGAAAACCCCGACCTGCAAGGGATCGGCCGCGAGCAGCTGAGGCTGCTGTTGCAACCCCGCCTGTCGAAGCAGACCTTCGCCGCTACTCTGCAGCACATCGCCCAGCATGGTGAAATCGTGCTCGAGGGTGCGTTCATCCGCCTGGCAACGCACGTGGTGCGCCTCGGAGCTGACGATCAAGCCGCCTGGGAGGTGATCGCACCACTGCTCGGCGGCGCCGAGCGCTTCCGGCCGCCCCGGGTGCGGGACATTGCCGCCGCGACCGGGGGGCCCGAACGCGACGTCCGTAGGCTGCTCAAGCTAACTGGCCGCATGGGCCTCGTCGACGAGATCGCACGCGATCATTTCTTCCTGCGCGAGACGGTACGCGAAATGACGGCTATCGCCGCCGAAGTGGCCGCCTCGGCGGAGAAAGGCGAATTCACCGCTGCTCAGTTCCGCGATCGCGTCGCTAATGGCCGCAAGGTCGCGATCCAGATACTCGAATTTTTCGACCGGCAGGGCGTCACGCTCAACCGGAACGATGTGCGCCGGGTCAACGTGCACAGGCTGGACTTGTTCGGACCCCTCGTGCTTTCGTCCGACGACGCGTCCGGAGGTGAATCGTCCCTGGTGGGGCGTTCGGACTTCAAATCGGATTTGCTATTCAAATGAGCCACCGGGCCAAGTGAGGTAAGGCTCTGACTCTGATTGCGTGTTTGCCTGCAACCTCACATTGGCTTTTGGCCGATGCGTTTCCCAGGACTGGCTACATCAAGCTCCGCCAACACCACACTCATTCGTCACCGGTCTGTTCTGCCAGAGCCATGCAGATCAAGTGGGCCAAGATCACCTCGGCACCGTCAGACTCAAAATCGGAACTCCGACACGTCAGCAATACGCCCATGGAGGAAAGGCTCTGAAGTCGGTGACGTTGCGGGACAACATTGCCCGCAGGTGGTGCAAGCCATCGCTGATGACGAGGAAACCGGCGCGTACGTGGACCAGGGCACCATGGTCGACACCTGGGCAACGGTCGGCTCCTGCGCGTGCAACCGGCAAGCCCTGGCAGGAGGGCCGCCGCCCGATCAGTCGAGCGACTTACCCCGACATTTGCCTTGTCTGCAAGGGCTAGCATCGCCCGAGCATGCCGCTGGCGAGACCGCGGTGCGCAGCGCTTGGGAGCGTCAGCCTTGCTGCAGCGGATCGGGACCGTAGCGATTGGGGCCGACCGTTCCGCGCTGACAGCCAAGCTCGACGAAGGCCCAGGCCGAGAGGACAAGCGACGGCACCCAGAGCACGGTCGCAAGGGTCTTGCCGCCCTCCACATGGCGAGCGGCGATGTTGCCGATCGCGTTGAGGATAGCGGGCGCAATGATGAGAAGCCAAATCCAGAAGCCGCTCTTGTCGCGATCGTGCAGGCGGCGGATAGCCGCGAGCAATGAAATCGCAAGAGCTGCGATCATCACGAGGATCACCGCGGCGATCGCCGCGGCCGGCATCTCGCGCGCTTTGAACAGCATTCCTAGGGCTATGAAATAGATTGCCCCCGCTATCGACGCGATGAGCCAGTAGCGCGCGCGGTTGGTCCGTCCTGTGGCGGAGAGAATGTCGTCCAAGAAATTGCCAGCCATGTAAATGGCTCCCTCAGTATCGCCCCTTCTCACCAATTGCGCCCGTCCCCGGAAATCCCGGGCGATGGCCACATTAGTCCTGGCAAGGGCAGAACGCGAGGGCGAAACAGACGGCTAGTCGCGCAACAGCTCGTTGATGCTGGTCTTGGAGCGGGTCTTCTCGTCGACGCGCTTGACGATGACGGCGCAGTAGAGGTTGGGCCCCGGCGAGCCGTCGGGCAGCGGCTTGCCCGGCATCGTCCCTGAGACGACGACGGAGTAGGGCGGCACCTTGCCGAAATGCTTCTCGCCGGTGGCGCGGTCGATGATGGTCGTAGAGGCGCCGAGATAGACGCCCACGGACAACACCGCGCCTTCGCCGACGAGGACCCCCTCGGCCACCTCGGCGCGCGCTCCGATGAAGCAGTTGTCCTCGATGACGACGGGGCCGGACTGCAGGGGCTCCAGGACGCCACCGATGCCGGCGCCCCCCGAGATATGACAGTTCTTGCCGATCTGGGCGCAGGAGCCGA
>CAXMLT010000646.1:0-1641 GCA_964194245.1 uncultured Hyphomicrobium sp. | reverse complement strand
CCCCGCCGACACGACGAGGTTGCGCTTCTGCTCGACGATGTGGCCGTAGACGTAGCGGTTGCCAAAGCGCGAGGGGACCACCGGTGCATAGCCGAGGAAGCGGATCTGGCCGCCGTGCGTGTGCCCGGAGACCGTGAGGGCGACACGATCCGGCACGTGCGGGAAGATGTCGGGCTCATGCGCCATGAGGATGACGGGGGCATCGTCCTTCACCTGGCCGAGCGTGCCGGCGAGGTCGTCGCAGCCGAGGAACCTTGACCGTCCGGCTTTCCTGCCCGGCGCCAACCAGAATGCCTCCTGATCGGCGAGCCCGGCGAGCCAGAATGCGCCACCATCCTTCTCGAGCCGCACGCTGGCGTTCTCGTAAACGGGGATCCCGGCATCCTGCAGCGCCAGGCTCGCTGCCGGCGTTCCGGAGCGGCGGCGCTGCACGTCCGCGTCGTCCCACCAGTCGTGGTTGCCCAGCACCGCGTGCACGCCCAGCGGCGCCGTCAGGCGCCCCAACTCGCGCGCCCAATCCTTCTCCCTAATGGGGTCTGCAAAGCGCATCATCCCCCGCCCGGCGACGTAATCGCCGAGCAGCAGGATGCAGTCGGGCGCCAGGTTATTCGTGTGCCGCACGAGGTGGCGGATGCGCTCGCGGCTCATCCACGGATCGCATGCATGCAGGTCGGCCACAACTGCGAGCTTGACGCTCAGCCCTGGGGGCCAGCGCGGCGGCGACAGGCGATAGCGGGTGACGAGCGTGGCGAACGGCTCCGCAATAGCGCTGCCGCTCAAGCCCGCAGCGCTCGCCGCGGCGACGCCGACGCCGTGCAGAAACGCTCTTCGCGTCATCACTTGCTGTTTGGTCCTGTGGCCCTGCTCGTTGTCGGTCTGGTATGCCCGACCGGCGGTCAATTTAGGGCAGCAGTTATCTCAAATCGTAAATTTCCGACCGGTCTTGGCGCAATCTGGGGCAATCGGCCGCGAGCGACGGCCGCTCACTTGGCGGCAAGGTTCACAATCGATTAATGGCGGCACCGGCTGAGCGGCTCATGATCCGGATCGGCTGCGCCCGGGCGGCGGATCGGCGTTGTCCGAATCGACGTCGGCTTCGGACTGGACATCGAACAGACCGGCTTGCGGGCTGGCCGCGCGCGGGGGCCCCGAGAGGCCGAGATGCCGCCATGCTTTGAGCGTGACGATGCGGCCACGCGGGGTGCGCGCGATGAAGCCCTGCTGCAAGAGATACGGCTCGACGATCTCCTCGATCGCATCGCGCGGCTCCGACAGCGCCGCCGCGATCGTCTCGATGCCGACCGGGCCGCCGTCGTGCGTCTTGGCAATGCACGCCAGATAGCGGCGGTCGAGCGCATCGAGGCCCTCGTTGTCGACCTCGAGCGCGTTGAGCGCCTTGTCGCTGAGCGTCGCGTCGATGATGGGCGCGCCGGCCACGGATGCGAAGTCTCGCACTCGGCGCAAGAGCCGTCCGGCGATGCGGGGCGTGCCGCGCGCGCGCCGCGCGATCTCGTGTGCGCCCTCGGGGCTGATGGCGGCGGCGAGTACGCGGGCCGCCCGCGTCACTACCAGCTCCAACTCCGGAACGCTGTAGAAGTTGAGACGCACGGGGATGCCGAAGCGGTCGCGCAGCGGCGTGGT
>CAXMLT010000645.1:0-2931 GCA_964194245.1 uncultured Hyphomicrobium sp. | reverse complement strand
CCTTGAAGCGGTCGAGATCGATCGCGTGCACCGCGAGGCCTTCGCCGGGGCGCAAGCGCGAAAGCGCCTCCTGCAGCCGCTCGCGCACGAGCACGCGGTTGGGCAGGTTGGTCAGCCCGTCATGGCGGGCGAGATGCTCGATCTTGGCCTGCGCCTGTCGCCGCTCGGTGATGTCCTCGTGCGTGCACACCCATCCGCCACCCGGCATCGGCACATGCGCGGTCGCGATCGAGCGGCCGTCGTTCATCTCCTGGATCGAGTAGCTCGAGGTGTCGACCTCACCGGTGCGGTCGCGCAGATATGCTTCAGGCGAAGTCCCGCCCCACACGCCCAAGGCGATGCGCCGCTCGACGATTGCACGGCGCGTGGTCCCCGGTTTCACGTCCTCAGGCGTCAGCCGATAGAGCGTGGCATAGCGCTCGTTGCACACGACCACGCATTGCTCCTTGTCGTACATGCAGAGCCCCTGCGACATGTGCATGAGCGCGGTATCGAGCAGCAGGTTACGCGATCTGAGCTCTTCCTTCCGCTCCTGCAGGGCCTTGTTTCGGCGCTGCAGTTCCATCTCCACGGCGCGCCGCTCGGTGAGGTCGTGGATGGTGTAGACGTCATCGCCGACGCTGAGGCGCCTGCGCACGACGTTGACCGGAACCGGCACGCCGGACGCCGTGCGCAGCAAGGCTTCCCCGGCGGTATCTATCGGCGTGTCGATGAGATCGCCGACAACACTTTTTCCGATAAGCTCGGCGCGTGGAACGCTGCAGAGCTCGGCGACCCGCTGATTGGCGCTGACGATGCGATCGTTCTTCGCCACCACGATGCCTTCGATCGCGGCATCGACGAGCTGCTGCATGTTGTGCACGCTGTCGCGCATCATGCGGCGGTCGATCAGCATCGACACTCCGCCGAGCAGGAGGACGAGCAGGACGGCTGCCGCCGCAACAAGCGCCAGCATCCATTGCAGCGGGCTCGATGCCATCGCCGTCTCGGGTCCGCCGACGAGGTGCGCGGCCCACAATCCGGACGCGCCGCACACCGCTGCCAGCAGAAGCCAGCCCGCACGTCTGTTTGCGCGACCACGGTCCGCATAGCCGAAGATCGAGAGCGAGACGAAGCTCGCCGCCGCGGCAAGAGTCAGCGCCAGCAGGAGTAGCCGACCGTCCGACAACAGAGTAAACGCAAGGGGCGGGGGATCCACCTGTGGCTCCGCGAATGGCAGCCAGCACAGGTAGCAACACTATTTCAATTTCCCGTAAAAATAGGGCCCGCTGCGTTCGCAACTCTCCCGCATTTCATCCAGGAATTTCGGGTGCTTGACGCCTATTCCTTAGGCAAGCGCGCGCGGATTAAGCGAAACGCCGCGTCCCGAGGAAGGTGGTGAGCCCGGATGGGATCGAACCATCGACACCTTGATTAAAAGTTAGACGCCACGCAACCTAAGTCGCTGCGAAGCAAGTCACTCCGCTGTACAGGCCATCCTTGTTGTTACCCGAGAATGCCCACTGCGGCTTGCCCATTTGTACAACAGTTTGAGGGTGCCTCTGGACCCGACAGTGCAAAGCGGGGATGACGTGGAGGCCTGCCACCTTGCGCAACTTCCGAATCGGATAGGCGGACAGAGGTTCCGTCAGTCCGGAGGTATAAAATGTCAGTCGTTGAAACGTTCGATTCAAAGGTCGCCTTTTTGGCCACTCAGGGCCTATTCAACCCAACAGTGCTGACTCTCGATGAGATGCGCGCCGTCTGCGCAGCAGCATTGAGGCGCGTACCAATTCACCGCCAAAAAGAGATACTAGAGGAACGCCCACTGCACGAGCAGATCGACATAGCGTTGGCGAGGATCAGGTTAGACGAGGAGCAGCACCAAGGGGCTGCAATGGCAAAAGCAGCGTAGCAAACGTGCCCATCGGCGGCCCGCTGCCGTAAGTGAGTAGTCGATGAGCGCTAGGGCTACAGCATGGGCGCGCGAACAGCCGCTGGTCGGCCGTAAGAAACAACTGCTTCTCGCTATTGCTGGTGCGGTTGACCACACGGGCAGCTGTCGCTCCATGACCCAGGACGGACTTGCTGCCTCGTGCGGCTGCACGGTTCGCCAGGTACGCCGCCTGGTCGGGGAGCTGGCTGCCGAGAGGTACCTTGCCCACCGCCGACGCGGGCGCCGCGGTGGCGGAAGAGCTGCGGACCTCTACGTGCTGCCGCGCGAGGCGAAGGAACCTCCTCACGGCCAGCCGATGTCCGGTTTGGTCGAGAACGTGAGCAAACCGGACATTTAATTGGCGGTTGCCGGACAGCCACAGAAGCTTGCCTTCAAACGCGGGCCCCTGTGAATAACGGGCGCAAAATGCGCTCCGGCACTAGCGAAGCTCCGCCGATCTTGGAGAAGTGGCGTCAATCTTCCGCGCGCTCTCCTAGCGCAGCCCCTCTCCAGCGGAAGAGACTGCGCCGGTCCACGCCAGGGCCGGCGCGTTTTTTTCCCCGAGGTGATCCGATGCGCAGACTTTTCGCACTTGCCTTTGCGGCCTGGTTCATCGTGCCAGCGCACGCAGCGGAGTGGGACTGGGAAATCGGCTACAAGCGGCCCGGCTTCGTCCACCATCACTATCGCCATCACGTTAGTGACATCGACCGCGAGCGCGTGCGGCTCTACCGCGAGGCCGGGATCGATGCTGAGCACCGGGCCGAACACCGTGAGGAGCGTCGCGATGAACGCGCGTTCGAGGATGACAGGGGCTTTCACTGCCTCGAACCCATACGCGGGGTAGGCACCGAATGGATTGGTCAGGAAGGAGCGCTAAAGGGCGCCCGCAAGGATTGGATGGAGCGCGTACGCTACGATCACGGCGAGCGCTTCATCGACATGACGAATGATCGCGACGAGGTCAGCCGTTGCAGTCGCGTTTCAATTGGCGAGGTCGCCGGACAGGTCATGTA
>CAXMLT010000644.1:0-4824 GCA_964194245.1 uncultured Hyphomicrobium sp. | reverse complement strand
GTGATGCCCTGCTCGCGCTCGGCGACGAGTCCGTCGACCAGCAGGCTGAAATCGGGATGCGCGGTGCCGCCGGCGGTGCGCCCCGACTTCCTCAGCGTCTCGCGCTGATCGTCGTAGAGGTCGGAGGCGTCCCACAAGAGGCGCCCGATAAGCGTCGACTTGCCGTCGTCGACGGAGCCGCACGTCAACACATTCAGAACGCCGTTGAGCTCGTGCGCCGGCTCGGGCGCGGTCGCGGTCTTCGGCTGGCGGATGGCGGTGAGCGCCGTCATTAGAAATAGCCCTCTTGCTTCTTGCGCTCCATCGCGCCGACTTGATCATGGTCGATGAGGCGCCCCGAGCGCTCGGACGTACGCGCAGCGAGCGTCTCGGCGATGACGCTGTCGATGTCGGCCGCGGTCGACGGGACTGCGGCCGTCAGCGGCCAGCAGCCGAGCGTGCGGAAGCGCACCTGCTTCATCTGCGGGACTTCTCCCGGCAATAGTGGCAAGCGATCGTCATCGAGCACCAGAAGCTGGCCGTCGCGGGTGATGGTGGGACGGCGCGCCGCGAAATAGAGCGGCACGACGTCGAGTCCCTCGCGGCCGATGTAGCGCCACACGTCCCGCTCGGTCCAGTTGGAGAGCGGGAAGACGCGCACGGTCTCGCCGAGGCCGAGGCGACCGTTGAGCAGGTTCCACATCTCGGGCCGCTGCCGCCGCGGGTCCCAACGGTGGCCCGGCGAGCGGAATGAGAACACGCGCTCTTTCGCGCGCGAGCCTTCCTCGTCACGCCGCGCGCCGCCGAAGGCCGCATCGAAGCCGTGAGCGTCGAGCGCCTGCTTCAAGGGCTGCGTCTTCATCACGTCGGTATAGACGGAGGGCGAGTAGTCGTACGGATTGATGCCGCGCTCCAGGCCTTCCTTGTTGGTGTGCACGATGAGGTCGAGCCCGAAGTCGCGCACGGTCTTGTCGCGGAAGGCGATCATGTCCTTGAACTTCCACGTCGTGTCGATGTGGAGCAGGGGGAACGGCGGCTTCTGCGGATAGAATGCCTTGCGCGCGATGTGCAAGAGCACGGTTGAGTCCTTGCCGATCGAATACATCAGCACCGGCTTGCGGAACTGCGCAGCGGCCTCGCGGAAGATGTAGATCGCCTCCGCTTCGAGCACGTCGAGGTGGGAGAACGGCGCCGTCATGCTGCTTTTCCCTTCTGCGCCGGCCGATTGTGCAGCCCGCATTCCTTGCCGTCCTCGTTTTCCCACCACCAGCGTCCCGCGCGAATGTCCTCGCCCGGCTTGATGGCGCGCGTGCACGGCTGGCATCCGATTGAAGGGAAGCCCTTCGCATGCAGCGGATTTACCGGCACCTTATGCTCGGCGATGTAGACCTCGAGCTGCTCGAGGGTCCAGTCGGCGATCGGGTTGACCTTGACGAGGCTGTGGTCCGCGTCCCATGCGGCAAATGGCACCGCAGCGCGCCCCGCCGACTGATCGCGCCTGAGGCCGGTAACCCAGCCCGAGGCTCCCGCAAGCGCGCGCTTCAGGGGACGTACTTTTCGCACCTCGCAGCACGCCTTGCGATTTTCGACCGCGAGCCGAAAGCCGAAGATGCCGTCGCGGGCGACGAGCTCCTCGACCTCGCGCGCGTCGGGTGCCATGACACGTATCTTGATGGCATAGCGCTGCTCGCTGGCTTCGAGCGTCTCGAGCGTCTCGGGGAAATGCCGGCCGGTGTCGAGCGTGAACACATCGATTGGGACCCCGCTCGTCGCGATTGCGTGCAGGATCGCCTGGTCCTCAAGCCCGAGGCTCGTTGAGAAGGTGACGCGGCCGTTGATGGAGCGGGCGATCTCGCGCAGGCGATCCTCGAGCGAGGCAGTGCCCGCGAGCCTGCGGTCGAGCGCGGCTACGTCGCCGGCGGCAGCCAAGCTCCGCCCTTGCGCAGGCCTATCCCCACCGGGGCTGCCATCGCGAGCCTTGGACGGGGAGCGCAAAGCGCTCTTGGCGCCGGACGCCGAGGTGGCGCCGCGCCCGGCTGAGGTCTTCGCCGGCATCTTGGATCCCTTGCGGTTAACCTCCCCAATCTAGTGAAATCCCGTTCCCGAATAAAGCTTATCTCGCAAATAAAAATAGGATCACATTCCTGTAGCAGGTCAGCAGTGAAATTTTTTACCAGGCTGCGGGTTGTTGGAACGTCGTGTTTCAGGCGGTATCCCGGGCCGAAGGTGCGCGCTCCGGTAGAAGGCGGTGCCACCCGAATTTTCGGCCCGCGCTCCCGTGCAGTAGGGCGACGAATCACGCCGAATCAGTGTGCACACAAGTCGTCGAATTGTTGCCAGTATTTCGATCCCGAAGAGCGCCGCCGAAAACCATTTCGGCAAGACCTTGGCGAATGTTGGGGACGAATCGGGCGCACGAAACCTTCATTAGTTTCAGCCTGTTAACCAATACGGTCATGTGGACATCGCGTGCGCGCCGGGGAGCGAAAGTTGTGCGCCGGATAAAGCCCTCTGGCGGCGCTAGCAACTGATGATATTCTCCGCCCGCTTCGTGACGGAGCTGCGTGTGGGAGAGGGCAATCTACCACGCGAGGCGCGTCAGTCGCGAGGCGCACATGCAACGTTGAGCAGTAGCGGGGTACCAGATGGGGGATTCCAAGCGTCCCGACTTTCCGCAATTCGAGAGTCCAATCGAAGGCATTCGCGAGGGCGAAGAGGCCGGGATTGAAGTCTTCGAGGTGGTCGGATCCATAAAATGGTTTGACGCATCAAAAGGTTATGGCTTCATAGTCCCGGACAACGGGCTGGCTGACATCCTTCTGCACGTCACATGCCTGCGGGCAGGGGGATATCAAACGGCCTACGAGGGAGCTAGGGTGCACTGCGAGGTGCTGCGACGCCCGAAGGGCATGCAGGCGTTCCGCATCCTCAGCATGGACGAAAGCACGGCAATCCACCCATCGCAGCTGCCGCAACGGACGCACGTCATCGTCCAGCCGGAGAGCGACTGGGAGCGGGCGATGGTAAAATGGTTCAACCGGGTTCGCGGGTTCGGCTTCCTGACGCGGGGCGAGGGGACGCCGGACGTGTTCGTCCACATGGAGACGCTGCGCCGCTTCGGCTTCACCGAGCTGCGCCCGGGCCAGATGGTGCTGGTGCGCTGGGGCCATGGGTCGAAGGGCTGCATGGCGGCGGAGCTGCGTCCCGACGGACAGCCGGGGCTGCCGCCGACGCATTGACGCGCGAACCGAGCAACCAGAGACTTTCGAGCGGGGCTACCCTCTGGGCGGCCCCGCTTATCGCTGTCGCCGCGCTGTTGGTCGTGCTCGCCGGCCCGGTCAGCGCGCGCATGCGCGTCGACAAGCTGTGGCTTGTTACCGCTGCGGGCCAGGAGACGCCGCTCGACGTCGAGATGGCGGTCGACCCCAAAGCGAAGGAGCTCGGACTCATGTTCCGCACCGAGCTTGCCGACAACCAGGGAATGCTTTTTCCCTACGGCGCCCCGCAAGAGGTGACCATGTGGATGCACAACACCTACATCCCGCTCGACATGGTCTTCATCCGCGCCGACGGCACCGTGCATCGCATCGAGCGTAGCGCCGAGCCGCTGTCTGACCGCGTCATCAGCTCGCAGGGGCTCGTCTCCGCCGTGCTCGAGATGGCAGGCGGTGCGACCGAGCGCCTCGGCTTGAAGCCCGGCGATCGCATCCGCCACCCGCTGTTCGGCACCCGCTGAGTTCGACGAATACGGGGAGCCCCGGCACCGCGCACGGAGCGGCGTCCGCAACGTCTTCACCCCCAGTCGATGCATCCTGGTCGCCGACGATGATCGGGGGGCGCATTGCCCTGCTGCTAGATGCAATTGCCAACAGACGCTCTCGCTCGAAAAGCAGGTAGGCAAGCAAGCCGACGTCTTCGTCGAGTACGTGGGCGACTATGCCGAGCATGGTTTGCCGAGTCACATGGTCAACACGGGCGGCGCCTACCGCCTCACGCGCACCGAGCAGATCGACTGTCACGTGGCGATCGGTCTCAATTCGACGGCGCCGGACTATATTGTCGGAGTTGGCTATTCTTTCCGCGTCGACGGACTGTTTTGATCGCTGGCAGGGCAGCAAAAGCTTGCGATTAGGATCAGACAAACGGGGCAGCTTTCGCTCCCCGGTGCGCACGTGCTAGAAGGCGGCGGCGAGGCGTGTCGCGCAAGCCTAGGTGAGGCCCGCAATGTTGCCGACCTCGCAGAGTCCTAGATATGTCGGGGCATAGCTCAGCCTGGTAGAGCACTTGCTTTGGGAGCAAGGGGTCGCGAGTTCGAATCCCGCTGCCCCGACCAACGCTTAGCTCGCGTTTACAAGCAGCTTTACGAGCGATTTTACAATAACGGTTTCCGAAGCGTTCTCCCACTTCTCCATTCCCGATTTTGCGAGCTTCCGTTTGTTGACGTCCTTGGCGCAGAGCTCGACCATCTCAACCGACTGGCCTGTGATAGCCTGCACCTCTGCCGTCGTGCACCCGGCCTCGAGCAGCATGACAAGGGCACTCTTCCTCAGACCGTGAAAGACATAGCCGCCATCTCGGATAGCTTGCGGTATGTTCTTCCGCCAACTCGCCTTGAAGCCTTGCGTCGTCCAGGGCGTGCCTTCCGTGCTCCGCCCCACGCCAACGCGAACAAGAAAAAGGGGCGACCGGAAGGCCAGCCGATCACAGAGTGTGTCACGCGTGAAAGGCCACGCGCCGACGCAGCGCGAGCCCGCAGTGTTCAGCCGGACGCGTGGGTCTTGAGTACCGTTGCCGTTCGGCCGCCCAGAACCTCAGTGTCTCGACGGGCGGCGCATCAGTGAAACG
>CAXMLT010000643.1:0-2460 GCA_964194245.1 uncultured Hyphomicrobium sp. | reverse complement strand
CAATGGAACGATCGGCAAGTTGCCGAAGATCGCTTGCAGAAACGGTAGCTCCACCTCGATTGCGTGGTCTCGCTCGTGCGGGGCGTCATCGATCACGACGCGAGCGGCGGTGGCCAGCGCTTTCACAGCGTCAGTGTCAACGGGCATCTCGCCAAGTGGCGTCGCAAAGGCCGCGTGCGACGGCGCGGCAATCCCGATGAACGGGACGAAATGCGACGGGCCGACGATCACGCAGCGGTGGAACCGGTTCTTCACAACCGGCCTGCTTGCGAAGGCCCGCGCGGCTACGGACCCCGAGTAGACATAGCCAGCGTGTGGAACGATGATGCCAGAAAGGGCGGCCCGTTCGCTGCTCCGCGCGGATGCAAGGAGGACCGTTACGGCCCGGCTCAAGTTTTCCGCCGTACCGGGATAAAATGAGCCGGCAACCACCGCTGGTCGCGACGCAATTGTGAGTTTATAAGGCATGACGCGGCGCCTCCTTCAGCGCTGCGCATGACGGACATTATGACTAACACCGAGCAATTGAAAGGTATTGCTGGCCGTTATTGGCACCGTCTCGAAGACGGCCGCATCCAGTGCGATGTCTGCCCGCGCTTCTGCAAACTCAACGAGGGCCAGCGCGGCCTTTGCTTCGTGCGCGGCCGGCAAGGCGACCAGATTGTGCTCACCACCTACGGGCGCTCCTCGGGGTTCTGCGTCGATCCGATTGAGAAGAAGCCGTTAAACCATTTCTTGCCCGGCACGCCCGTACTGTCGTACGGCACAGCCGGGTGCAACCTCACCTGCAAGTTTTGCCAGAACTGGGACGTCTCAAAGGCGCGCGCAATGGACCGGCTACAGGATGAGGCCTCACCGGAGGACATCGTGCGCGCCGCCATCGCCACCGGCTCACGCTCCATCGCCTACACCTACAACGACCCGGTCATCTTCATCGAATATGCGGTGGACGTGGCCAAGGTAGCTCGCACGCACGGTATCAAAAACGTCGCTGTCACAGCGGGCTACGTCAGCTCCGGGGCACGCGAGGAGCTCTACAGTTGGATGGATGCGGCCAACATCGACCTCAAGGCCTTTACCGAGGAGTTCTATAAGCGGCTTTGCACCGGCCACCTCGCCGCCGTCCTCGAGACGCTCGAGTATCTAAAGCACGCGACGAAGGTTTGGTTTGAGATCACGACACTGCTGATACCTGGACACAACGACGGTGCGCAGGAAATCAGAAAGCTAAGCGAGTGGGTGATCGAGAAGCTGGGCCCGGATGTGCCGCTGCACTTCACCGCCTTCCACCCGGACTACAAGATGCTCGACGTGCCGCACACTCCGCCTCGCACACTCACGCTCGCACGTGACATAGCCGGCGAGACGGGGCTCCACTACGTCTACACGGGCAACGTGCACGACGAGGCAGGTGGGAGCACCTATTGCCCGTGCTGCGGCACCCGCGTAATCGGCCGTGACTGGTACGAAATTACCGCGTGGCGCCTTACCGGAGATGGCTGCTGCCGCGAGTGCGGCACCGCGATCGTCGGCGCCTTTGAGGCGGGCGCGGGCAATTGGGAGCAGAGGCGCATGCCGGTTCGGATCGGCGACGGGCGTGGAGCCGTGGTTGGATTTTGATCCCATCCCGCGGCGACATTCGTTCTTCTTCCAGAAATGTCCGCTGTTGGCCCTTAGCGGACGATGTGGTCGATCTCGGCACTGGTCCGCTTAGCGGTGCGAAGCGGCAGAGCAGAAATCCGCTAGGCTCAGCCCTGGCCACACCCCACTCCTCGTGGCGTTAACCATCATTGGAAACTGGCCGGGGGTCAGACGGGCCCTAGACCCGGGCCCGCCGAAGCCCCGGGGGGTTCCCCACCCCTCTACAGGGCGGCCGATACAGCTCGTGCTCCGAGTATCGTCGCCAGAACCGCAATACAAGCGGCGCTCTTAGGCCGGGAAACTAGGGCATTGGCAGATGTTCGGCGGCCAGCCGCACGGTCAGCGAAAGCCCTGATTATGCTGGTGTTTCTCTTGCAACAGTAGTCGAAATATGTCAGACTATCTCAGGTTAGTTTAAAATGACGAAACAAGTCGAGACGAGTTGCTGCCGCAAGGCACCGTCCGGCCGACACCGCGGACACACAACGGCGAACCCCAGAGGGATCGAGCCATGAAGAAGGCATTCGCCTACCTTCGCACGTCGAGCGCGACGAACACCGGAGCCGACAAGGACAGCGCGAAGCGCCAGCGCGAGGCAATAGTCGCCTTCGCAAAGAGCGCCGGTTATCAGCTCGCCGGTGAGTTCAACGACGAAGCCGTGTCGGGCGCCGACGCCATCGACACGCGCCCTGGCTTCGCTGCGATGTTGGCTGCAATAGCTGGCAACGGCGTGCGGACCATCATCGTCGAGACGGCCAACAGGTTCGCGCGCGATCTCATCGTTCAGGAAGTCGGCTTCCGCCAGCTCCGCGACGCCGG
>CAXMLT010000642.1:0-6472 GCA_964194245.1 uncultured Hyphomicrobium sp. | reverse complement strand
GATCGTACCCCCCGCACCGGTCGAATCGCGGTGTTCGACCTCGCCTTCGTAGACGATCGTCACGGTCTCGAACCCGCGATGCGGGTGCTCGCCAACGCCGCGGCGGTGTGTAGTCGGCTCAAACCTCGCCGGACCAGCATAGTCGAGGAGCAGGAACGGGCTGATCTGCCGGCCGTGAGTCTGATGGGAGAATAGCGAGCGTACCGGAAAGCCGTCGCCTACCCAGTGCGGACGCGGGGCGCTGTAGCGGCCGAGAATCTTTCTCATCGGATTCTCCCCATCCTGTCTGCTGTTTGGCCCATCGCCGACGTCGCCATCAAGTCAGCGCGCGCCTGCTTTTGAGGAGAAAGCAGACTTGGCTGGTGATTGCTGCATGTGTCACATGTGATGCGACAGGTTCATGCGCGCAACCATGCACACGCATTCGTCGGCTGAGCGGTGAGGGGGTCGTCGGTCGCTCATGTGCATTTAGTCGGCTTGCCTCGGGTCGAGCGATCTCTCGGCCATCTTCCGAGCGGAGTGGTTGGTTGGGTAGCTGAGTGGGAAACTCCCGCGCGGAACACCCCGGAAAACCCTGGAACGATTGGCTTTCCCACTTTTTCGCAAGCCTTTGAATTTGCTCACTTGGTGCACCCCAGCCCTGGGCACCAGTCCCCGGAAAATAGTCCACAAAATCGATAGTTTAGAAATCGCTTCACGCCTTTTGGCGCGTCTCCACGGCCCCATCGTCGGGAGCCTTCGGCACCGTGAACCCGCCCTTCGCCACCATGCGCGCAAATAGCCCTTCACCGATCGCGAGCGTGCGAAAGCCCCCACGCTCGACAATCCGGCCGTCGTCGAGCACGAGGATCTCGTCGGCGTCGGTGTGAAAACCTTCAATCCTTTCGACCTCTGGTAGGGTCGCGGCAATGAACGTATGCGGCCCATCCATGCGGGCGCGGACGGAGATGGTTCGAAGTGGACGGGTGATGGGGGTCGCTTGCAGCGGCCGCATTACGACGCGGTCCGTCGTTGCCCTCTACTTGAACAGAGAGGTGAGAGAGAAGGAGGACGCGACAACAACGGGCGGGCTTTCGGCTATCTGCGGATAGGGCTCGTCGATGTAGACGTTGACGCCCGTGGCGCGCTCTTCCTTGATCAGCGACGCGACATAAGCCCAGCCCTTCGGCTCCAATCCGATGCAGGCTTCAGACATCTCGCCTTTCAGGCGCACGTGGATGGCAATGTTTCCGCGCGCCAGCATGGCGGCGATTTGCTGACGGCTGAACCGGTCTTTGTTCCATAGCTTCGACAGATAGATGCCGGCAACGCTCCGCTTCGCCTTCGGTCCCCAGCTGACCCGTCGATCCTTGTCCGCGGCGAAGGAGTATTCTCCCGGAGGCAAGGGACCGACGGCTCGTGTAGCAAGGCAATCGGGATCGGGATTGTTTCTGCACACGTCTCTGCCGGAGATCGCCCACGCGATCGTCTTGCCGCTCACCTGAGGGTCGTCGGCAACGACAAAAACACGCCCCGTACTGATCGTGTAGCCGAGGCGGAAGCTGGGCAAGGATGCGGGCACTTCGCGCACGACATCCTCGTAGGGATTGCAGATTTCGCCGCCGGTCAGCTTTCTCTCATAACCGTTGAGATGAATGGTGACGTAGTCGACGTCGGAGGCGCAGTCCCACTGCGGCAACGCTTTCTTGTCTGCAAGAGTGATTGCTGGCGCTGTCGGTTCGGGTGGCGCTTTGGACGCGGCCTCCACCGTCGGCTTCTTCGCCACCGAGATCGTCGTGTCCCAGCTCGGCTCGGCAGCCTTCGGCTGGTGCCGGATCTGCTCGCATTTTTCCGACAGCTTCGGCGGTTGAATCTGCCTTACGGCGAGCCGCCTCGCGACAGCGCTGCTGGCCCCCTTTTTGATATAGGCTTGCATGAGAGCAGATTGAACTTCGACCTGTTCCGGCGATAGCTCGAATATGCAGTCCTCGTAGATTTGGTCGCCGACCTTGCTGAAAAAATCGGCCATCTCGTGCGCCGCCGCTGCCGATCCCGCGTCGGGCTTCTTCGCCTGCTGCGCCAGGCTCGGATCAGGAGAAAATAATAGGAGGCTCGCTACCGATGCGAGCACCGTCCTCCAGGTTCCACTGATGCGGGTTTTTTGAGACGGCCGAGGTGCCGACCTCGATTGAACGAGGTCCCCCACACACGCTCTCGCCCGAGGCATGCGATGGCGCAGCATGCGCTTGCCGTGAACCGAGGCCCCAGAGTGGAGTTCCATCGGTTATTCGTACTGCAAGAGTCGGGGCAAGAGAAAGGCCAGAGCCCAGGGCCCAGAAACGCGCAGTCCACGCAGCCCGGTGACCTCGTTGAGCCGCGCCACAGCTCGTCGCGCGCGCCGCCGGCGCGACTGAGCACTGACGCCATTCGTTAGCGTTGGCTGAACGCCTCGCCTTACGCGATCAGCAGATAGCGGTGCCACGTATCGCTGAGGATGTTTCCGATCAGGAAGGCCGACATCAGGTAGGCGCCGACGCACAACCACCAGTCCTGCACGACGGGGTCGTTCTTGAGCGTCTTGGCGGCGCTGGTAAGCGCGATTCTGCGGTCGGTCGCGATAACGCGGAGTTTCTCGATCATACCCGTGCCCCTGTCTTGCTTAACCCGCAGTCTCAACTGGGATGGTTAAAAGCTTGCAAATTAGGGGAAACATAGTCGCAAACAGCGCAAAATCCATAGCTAGAAGCAGATACCAACAGCCCGCCCGCGGATTGGCTCCTCGGGCGGCCTTCGTGCGTAGCCGGAGGTGTGCGTAGCCGGAGGAATGTCCCCACGCATCTCACCCATCAACGCCGGGTCCCGCGCGTGGTCCCGGCGCGCGAGGGTCGGCGAAAGCGCGACGCATCGTCTGGAGCGATCAGCTTATCGGCGTGAACAATCGATGACGCCGGATCGCAACACTGGGTCCCGCCTCTACGCGCGGCATGAGCATTTTTTGTTGAACGCTATATTCAAAAAGATATAACGCGAGTACGTGTTGCGTTTTGGGGGGTGTTCCTGTGTTCAAGTTTGGGTACGTGGCGCTTGCAAGCGCCGCGCTGAGCGTTGCTGTCTCCGCCGCAGCGGATGCACAGCAGGGACCGATCACTTCGGGTGGCGACGTCACCGCAGAAGAAGTCACGCCGCTTCCACCGGTGATCGTAGAATCGCCGTCACAACCGATCACCGAGAAAAAGTCGAAAGGAAAGGTCGCGAGCCCCGTCGTCGGCACGCCGGCGCCGCAGGCCACGGCCGCGCAGACTCAGCAGAGCGGCGAGGGGCTCGGCGTGCCGGGCGTCGGCATCTACACGCTCGGCCAGCTCGACCTCATCGGCGGCAGCACCATCACAAACGAGACGATGTGGACGTTCAACAAGAACAGCGTCGATCAAGCGGTGGGCATCCTGCCCGGCGTCACGATGACGAATACCGGCGGCAGCCGCAACGAGAAGGACATCCTCGTGCGCGGCTTCGATCGCTTCCGCGTGCCTCTCTATGAGGACGGCGTCAGGATCTATCTTCCCTACGATAACCGTCTCGACTTCGGCCGCTTCCTCACGCCCGATTTGTCCGAGGTGCAGGTGGAGAAGGGCTACGTGTCGGTCCTGAACGGTCCGGGCGGCGAAGGGGGCGCCATAAACCTCGTGAGCCGCAAGCCGACGAAGCCTCTTGAGCTCGAGGGTCGCTCGGGCGTGATCATGAGCGGTGATCTCGCCGACCTCAATCAATGGAGCAGCTACGCCTACGCGGGAACGCGGCAGAAGGGCTACTATGCGCAGGTGAGCGGCACGATGGTCGATCAGTACCACTTCAACATGTCCGACAGCTTCACGCCCAGCACACGTTCAAACACGCTCGGATTTCAGTCGAACTTCCCCTACGAGGATGGCGGCTTGCGTGAGCACTCCAACTTCGAGGACTGGCGTGTCAACGCCAAGGCTGGCATTACGCCGAACTCAACCGACGAATACAGCCTCAACTACACGAGCCAGCACGGGGAGAAGGGCGCGCCGCTCAGCGTCGATCGTCAGATCGTGCAGGGATATTTCCTCGGCAACAACCGCCGCTACTGGGATTGGCCGATCTGGGACGTCTCAACGCTGTCAGAGCTCACCAAGACGCAGATGGGGCAAGCCTCGTACGTAAAGACGAACGCCTACTACAACAGGTTCGATAACACGACAACGTTCTTCCGGACGCCGGACTATACGACAAAGATCGAGGACAGCCCCTATCACGACTCGTCCTACGGGGGCTTCATCGAGGCGGGCACCGACTTGATCCCGATGAACACCTTGAAGGGCGTGGTCCACTACCGTCTCGATGACCACGAAGAGGGCGCCTTCAACTACGACGCCAACGGGAACTTCATCTCGCAAGACCCAAAGAAGAAGCTGAGCGAGCAGACGTGGTCCTTCGCCTCTGAGGATACCTTCCATGCGACGCGCTATCTCGATTTCGTGACCGGTGTCAGCTACGACCTCAACGAGGTGCTGCGCGCTGACGGGAACTCGGACCCGTTGCCCGAGCGGGACGCCTGGAACTGGCAGAGCGCCGCCATCTACAGCTACAGCAAGACCGGCAAGGTGCACGCCGACGTCTCGAGCCGCACGCGCTTTCCGACCCTGTTTGACCGCTACAGCACGCGCTTTGGAACGAAAGCGCAGAACCCAGGCATCAATCCGGAGCGGGCGACGAACTATGAGATCGGCGTGAGCGACACGCTCTTCAAATTCGTCAAGCTATCGTCGGCGGTCTTCTATTCGGACCTCGACAACAGCATTCAGAACGCCTTCTCGGGCCCCAACGGAAACAACTCCATCGTCATCTACAACGCCGACGGCGACAACTACGGCCTCGAGTTCTCCGCCGACTGGGACGTGATGCGCGGCCTGCGCATCGGCGGCAACTACACCTACCTGCAGCGCCATCTTGATTTTGCCGCGGCTGCGGCCGGACTGCCGGCTGGTGCCAACGCGGCGGTCACGGCGGCCGCGAGGGCAGCAATTGCGGCCTCGGACGTCGAAGGAACGCCGCGGAACGAGGCGTTCATCTACCTCGCGTGGAATCCGTGGCGGTCATTGACGCTGACACCGAGCGTCGAGTTGGCGAGCGACCGGTCGTCGCTCGTCACGAGCTGCGCGTCGACGCTTGTGGCAGGCATGGGAGCAGAGAACGCTACCAACGGCGGCTGCAACAAGCCTGCAAGCACGACCCTACTGCCCGACTACGACCGGATCGGCTCTTACGCGCTCGTGAACTTCCAGGCCGAGTACGCGTTTGACCCCAATACGACGGCTGCGGTCGGCGGAACGAACCTGCTCGATGAGAACTATGAGCTGGCCCAAGGTTTCCCCGAGGCGGGGCGGATGTTCTTTGCCAACATGCGGGCGAAGTTTTAGGGCCGCTGAGAAAGGTCATGGGGATCTCCACCTGAGCTCAGCCGTGCCGTCTTTCGCCGCTTCCACCCTGAGGGGGCGCGTGGCAGAATGCACTGGGGTGCGCACCATACCCAACGGTATGATGGCGGTACGGTAGCCCGCGGAGGCACGCACACGTCCGCATCGACATCGCCGCCGCGGTGGGGAGCCACACCCCGCCGTGGGCGATGAGTTCGGCTCAAGCAAAGGGGAATGGCGGCGTCGGCCGCCATCAAGTCTTCCGATGGCACGGTTGCGGTTTACTGACGGCCTGCGCGCGATCGCCGCGGGCCTGGCGCTGATCATCTTCTCCGCCGGAGCGCACGCCGAAGATGCAGCGGGCTGCAAGGCGCTTGCGTGGCCCCTCGACCAGGAGCGCGCCGCCTTTGCCAGCGACAAGCTCGAAAGTGTCGGCTCTGGGGCTGCGCGCGGTCCCTGGAAAGAGCAGACCCTCGCGCTGAAGCTCGCGCCCCAGGAGAGCGTCACCTTCGCGGTGCCGACCGGTGGCAAGCGCAAGCCGAAGGGCAAGGTCTTCGGCGGCACTCTCTCGTTTGACGCGCCGGCGCAGGCCGAACGCTACTACGTGACGCTGTCCTCCGAGGGGTGGATCGACGTGGTGCAGAACGGCGCCGGCATCAAGTCGGACGCGCACACGAGCGCCAAGGCCTGCCCGGGCCTGCGCAAGAGCGTGCGCTTTCCCGTGGGAGCGTTCCCCATCGTGCTGCAGTTGAGTGGAATCCCGCAGGATACGATCAAAATCGGCATCCGGCCGGCGCAATAGGCGCATCGGGCAACGCAGTTGGGCAGTCCTCGAGACACGCTCAGTCCTCGGGCATGAACAGGTAGCTCGCGCGCAGCATCACTGCCGAAATCGTCGCGCCGCCGGCGACGGCTGACGGTGTGGTGTCCGGGATCCCCGCGTCGCAGAGCGGGCAGGAACCATTGCTGGTCAGGTTTAGGGTCACGTAGTCGTATTCGAGCCCGATGATTACGCTGTTCCAGACCGCGTATTCGATGCCGCCGCCGATGGTCCA
>CAXMLT010000641.1:0-1941 GCA_964194245.1 uncultured Hyphomicrobium sp. | reverse complement strand
AAGGTGTCAGCGGTGCACCGCTAACCTTCCTTCTCGCAGATCTAAAGTTGCAAATGAGGACGACCGAGACCCATGGCGTGGGCGATCGCCCCCCGCTACCCGGCCCGTTAAGGGCTGACGGGCAACCTTGGCCTCATGTGTGAGGCAGCTAAAAACCTCTCTCCTTGCGGGCTGAGCGTCAAGGGTGATCAACTTAATGCTCTGCGAGATGTCCGCTTATGGCCCTTGTCGGACGAACCGCGCGCCAAGCAGCAACGTCCGCTTATTGGGGGAGAGCTGACCACATTCGCACGAACCGATGACTTCCGCCTATGACCCAAAGCGGACGTTCCGACGCGAGTACCCGGCCAAGCCATTCCTATCGCCGATGCCTCAACGCGTCGACGATCACTTTGAAGGCGGCCGAGTTCTGCCGTTTGCTCGGGTAATAGATGAAATAGCCTTCGAAGTATGGCGACCAATCATCCAGCACCTGCACCAGTGAGCCCGATTTGACCTGATCGGCAACGAGGTTTTCGGGAAGATAGGCGACGCCGTAGTCGTTCAGTGCAGCTTTGATCATTGGGTGGGAGTTATTAAACGTGAGTTGTCCGTCGACCTTCACCCGCAATTCCTGCTTGCCCTTCGCGAACTCCCACGCGTAAAGCCCGCCAGCGGTCGGCTGGCGTCTGCCGATGCAGTTGTGGCTTACCAAATCCTTGGGATGGCTCGGCTTGGCGTGCGCCGCCAAGTACCCAGGCGATGCAACCGCCACCAGCCTCCAATCGGGACCGATCCGAACCGCGATCATGTCCTTCTCGACACTTTCTCCCAACCGCACCCCCGCATCAAAGCCGTCCTTTATGATGTTCCTGAACTCGGTATCAAGGCTGAGCTCGAGCTTGATGTCGGGATAGGACTTCAGCACCGGCTGCAATTTGGGCCACACCACGCTCGCCAGGGCATGATCCGACAGCGTGATCTTGATCGTGCCCGACGGCGTGTCGCGAAACGCCATGAGCGCCGCGATATCAGCCTCGATGTCATCGATCCGCGGCGCAAGCGACTGCTGAAGCCGCTCACCGGCCTCGGTGAGCGCGACGCTTCTGGTCGTGCGGGTCAGCAGCCGAATCCCCATCGCGGCTTCCAGCCGCTTGATTGCGTGGCTGAGCGTGGACTGAGCAATGCCGAGCTTGGCGGCAGCTTTCGTGAAGCTGCGTTCTCTGGCGACAGCCAGGAACCACAAAAGGTTTTTTAAAGTCTTGTGTTGCCATAAGTTTCCACCGTTCGCCATCCCGCATTATTTATGGTCTGCGTCGATTAATGCAAGCGATTTATAGCGACTAATCGAAAGCAGTGACGGGCGCTACCTTTGCCGTGTGAGTTGGAGCACGGCCGCTTCGACCGAAGCAATGAGGAGCGATCGGGATGGAATTTCAGCGGTATACGCAGACGCGACGCTCCGTCCTCGCCGCCTTACTGGCTGGCGCGCTCGTTCCGCATGCTGCGCTCGGGCACGTTCCGACTAAGGCGAAGGAAGCAGCAAACATGGAAATCAAGTGCTCATTCGCGAGCCAGACGTTCACCGCCACGCTCTACGACAACCCGTCCGCGCGTGACTTCGCTTCGATGCTGCCGCTCGATCTCAAGTTCGACGACTACTCGACCAATGAGAAGATCGCGTACCTGCCGCGAAAGCTCACCGAGGACGGCAGCGGACGCTTTGCCGACGAGCAGCCGGGTGACCTTTGCTATTACGCACCTTGGGGCAATCTGGCTTTCTTTCACGCGGGCTACCGCTATTCGCGCGGGCTCATTCGGCTTGGTCGTCTCGATGCAGGCTTTGAGCCTCTCCTGAAGCGCGGTGAATTCCCGCTGCGGATAGAACCCGTCTCTCAATCCTGAACACGCGAGGATCACCAATGTTTGCCACTGTCATGCACAGTCCCGGCGATGTCCGTT
>CAXMLT010000640.1:0-2444 GCA_964194245.1 uncultured Hyphomicrobium sp. | reverse complement strand
GGATCGCCGAGTGCGGCGCACTATAGGCAGCGCGCCGACGCGGGCAAGCGGGGGGCGTTAACACGCTTAGCGCTGAGGCGCCGGGCGGGCGGCCGCCGCGAGACCGATCAGCAGCTCCTCGGCGATGGCTTCCTCCAGCGGAGCCGACAACCGCGCGGCCTTTGCTGCGGCGGAAGCTCGCGCCAGCGCCTCCGACAGCCGCGCCGTCGTCCACAGGCGGCACTGCAGGCCGATGGCGTCTTTCTGCTTGAAGTGGATCGGGGGGCGTAACTGCCGCACCGCGTCCTCGAACGAGCGGCCCTGTTCTATGTCGGAGCGGATCTTGTGCAACTTTTCGATGTGACGCTGCGCGGCGAGGATGATCGTCTGCGCGCTCTCGCCGGCGGCGAGCGCGCGCGCATATTCAGCGACGGCGCGCTTGGCGTCGCCCCCGGCGGCGCCATCGAGCACGCGGTCGATCGCGAGTTGGGAGGCATCCCCGACGATCGCCTCGACGTCGCTAACGTCGATCTCGGACTTGCCGGCGGCATAGAGCGCGAGCTTGTCGATCTCGCCGCGTGACAGTGCGCGGTCGGCGCCGATGCGGGTCAACAAGAGGTCGCGCGCTTCCGGCGAGATGGCGAGCCCGTGGCCCTTCAGGGTGTCGCGTACGAGCGTCTCGAGGTCGTGCGCCTCATCCGGATAGCACGCAACGGCTGCCGCCTGGGGCGCCTTCTCGAAGAGCGTGCGCAGGGTATCCGTTGGGCGCAGGTTTCCGCCTTCCACGATCAGCGTGGCGGCGAGCCTGTCGCCGGCGATGAATGGCTCCAGCGCCGCAGCCGTGATGCGCCGCCCGGCGGTCGCGCGCACGACCTTGGAGCCGCCGAACATCGGAATCGTCTGCAGCTCGACCACGAGCCGGTCGGGGTCGCTGTCGAGGTCGGCGTCCTCCATGCGGATGATCTCGCCCGGCGGATTATCGCGCGCGGCAACGATCGCGGCGAGCTTTGCAGCGCGCTCGCTGACGAGGCCGGCGTCGGTTCCGTAGAACAGCACCGCGGGCACTCTGGGCCCGGGGGCTTTGAGGAACGCTTCGGCTTGATGAGCCTTTACGGCGACCATGGGCGATCGGCGAAGTGAGAGGGGTTGCGAAGCGACGTGCGAGGCGGCTCAGGCCGCGTTCGACAGGAAAGCCGCGAGGCGCGACTTCAGGTCTTCGGCAATGGTGGTTGCCGCCCGATCCTCGGCCTCTTTGCGTGCGCGCACGTTGGAATAAACGGACTCGAAGCGCTGGAACATGATGCGCCCGTTGCTCTCGCCCTGCAGCGCGACCGTCTTGTCGGCGACGCGGATGAGCCTGAACTTGGCGTTGAGGTTATAGACGCTGCCGCTCGAGTTGCCGTCGGTCTGGACGAGCGTCGCCGAGATCGATTCCGTCACCGCTATCTCCAGACGGTAAGCCGGGTTCAGCGCTTCCGCGCCTCCGCCCGTCGTCTGGAAGATCATCTCGTTGCGCAGGCGCTGGCCGACGCGACCGGGGATTGGCGCTATCTCGAGGCTCGCTAGCTTGGCGGCGGTCTCGCCCCCGCCAAAGAGCGGGGAGGTGGCGTAAAGCGGATGGAATCCGGAATCGCCGCAGCCGGCCACGAGCATGGGCATCGCGGCGCAGACAAACGCAACGCAGATTGCCGATCGGCGGCTAACGCTCCGCATCGATCGCCCCCTGTTCCGACCTACCCGACGACATTCACGATCCTCTGCGGCACAACGATGACCTTCTTAACCGGCCGGCCTTCGAGGGCGCGCTGAACCGGCTCGAGTCTCAAGGCCGCAGCCTCGATTTCATCAGAACCGGCCGTTCGAGCAATCGTGAGCTCGTCCCGTCGCTTACCGTTCACCTGTACGGCAATGGTGATCGTATCGTCAACGAGCAAGCCCGGATCGGCCTCGGGCCAGGGCTGATTGGCCAGCAATGTGTTGTATCCGAGCCGCGCCCAGCCTTCCTCGGCCAGATGCGGCATCATCGGGCCTATCATTTGCACAAGAAATTTGAGCGCCTCGCGCAGCGCCCAGGGGTAGCCATCCCCGGTTTTCCCCAGGGCAGAGCCCAGAACATTTGCGAACTCATAGACGTAGGCCACGGCCACGTTAAAGCGCAGGTTCTCGATCGCGCGGGCGACCTGGTCCAATGCCTTGTGGGCGGAACGGCGCAAAGCCGTAGCCTCGGGCCCGAACGAGGCCGGCTTGGCCGCGCCCATCTTGGCGGCGGCCGCCGCACCCTGGTCGACGAGCCGCCAGATCCGCTGCGTGAAGCGCCGTGCACCATCGACGCCCACATCCGTGTAGATGACGTCGCGCTCGGGCGGGCTGTCGGAAAGCACGAACCAGCGAGCGACGTCGGCGCCGTGCTCGCTGACGAAGGCGTCGAGGTCGACGGTGTTCTTGCGCGACTTCGACATCTTCTC
>CAXMLT010000639.1:0-2263 GCA_964194245.1 uncultured Hyphomicrobium sp. | reverse complement strand
TGCCACCGGCGCAGCCGTCGATGCCACCGGCGCAGCCGTCGATGCCACTGGCGTCTTGGCCTCAGGCGCGGCCGGAGCTGCCGGGGTTGAAGGCGTCGTGGTCGCGACTGTCTCCGGCTTCTTGAGCTTCGGCTTGGCCTTCACGATCGGCTTGGCGGGCTTGTCCTCTGTCGAGGGATCGGGCGGCGCCATCTTGTTCGCCGCACCCACGTTGTCGGGCGTCACGCCAGCCGTAGCAGGGAGGCTCGACGGCGGCGGCGGCAGGTTGCGAATGGAACGCGTCGATCCCTTCGACGACGTGCCGGCCACGGCCGGAGGCTCGTAAGAAAACGGCGAGGTGCTGCTGCTGCTGTCCTCGTTGGAGGCGACCGCCTGCGGGTTGAACTGCTGCCAGGTGACCGTGACCTTCATGCCCACGGGGACGCGCGGATAAAGGTCGAGCACGTCCTCGTTGATCATGCGGATGCAGCCCTTGGAGACCGCCTGCCCGATCGTCCATGGCGCGTCGGTGCCGTGGATGCGATAGGTGCTGGCGCCGAGGTACATGGCGCGCACGCCGAGCGGGTTCATCGGGTGGCCGCCCGGGACCCAGGTCGGCAGCTTGGGGTTTTCCCCTGAGCATGTCCGGCGTCGGCCGCCAGGACGGGTTCTCCTTCTTGGAGGAGACGGTGGTCGTGCCTTCCCAGCGGCTCTGCTCGCGCGGGACCGCGATCGGGTAGCTGATCGCCTTGCCCTTCTGCGTGATGAGATAGAGCCGACGGTCGCCGAAGGAGACGATCACCTGGTCCGCGCTGTACTTGGTATCGAAATCGACGACCTGACGCTTGCCGCCCCATTCGTCGGTGCCGCCCCACAGAAAGTCGATGAGACCCTGGGCGCGGGCAGCGTTCGGAGCGGTGAGGAGGGCGGTAGCGGCCAGGATTGCGAGGACGAGGGGACGCACGAGGCTGCGGAAGGACATTAGGGACGAGCTCCGATCGTTGCTGCACGCTCGAGAGTGGGTCATCTAAGGTGAACGGAGCGTATATAACAGTCCCATTTTCTACGGCAGAGCATGGGAGACACAGTACGGTCATGATCGTATTGTGAGGCGTTTTTGCACCGCGGCAACTCCGTCGTGTCCAATATAAGGTATTGATCTATAAGCGTTTAGTTATTTCCGACCTGGGTGCCTTGATATAGGGCTCAAACGAATTCTCCAGCTGCCGTCCGTCATTTTGTAACAGGCAGATATGCCAAGTTGATATTGCATCGCTTAGAACATTTGATCTTCGTTCGTACCCTTTTTGATCTTGACCAAATCCCCGAAGCGATTTAGAACAAAAAATGAACACGGGCGGTAACTTCCCCGCTGCCCAGAGCTGTTGCGAGAGCGTCCCCGTGACCCAGGCGGCCCCACCCCCCATCCCACCGTCCGCCGGTCAGACGCGGATCTCGCCGCCAGAGCCCGGCCCACGCGCTAAGCATTTAAGTTCGCGTAGGGCCGGGCTCTGGCCTTTTTCTTCCCCCGGCCGGGATGGCGGCGCCCTCTTCGCTGTCCCGGCCACCCCCATCAAGGACAGCCCGAGAGAGAGTGTCGTCGCGGGCCTGCGCGCGCATCAAGGTGCTTGAGCGGCATGCGGCCTCGCCGGCCCTGCGGACGCTTGCTCCCGACGCTTCGGGTCCGCTTCCCGCTTCCGCGCCGTGGACGCTCGGCGCGCCCGAGATCGACGCTCACCTTGCCGGCGGTCTCGATGCCGCCTCGCTGCACGAGGTGAAGCCCGAAGGTTGTGTGACGGACCCCGCCGCCGGCGCCAGCGCTGGAGCCTGGGCCGCCGCGCTCGGCTTTGCGCTGCGCCTTGCCGTACGCCGCTCAAACGCACTCACGCGCTCCGGTGCGCCCGCGCACATCCTCTGGTGCTGGCCGTCCGCGTTCGAGCGCGAGCTGGGGCTGCCCTGCGGCCAGGGCCTCGCTGCCATGGGTCTTGATCCCTCAGCTTTCCTGTTCGTGGAAGCAAAGCGCGCGTCGGAAGCGCTGTGGGCCATGGAGGAAGGCCTGAAGTCGGCGAGCCTCGCGCTCGTCGTCGGCGTGATGAAGGAGGCCGAGCTCACGCCTGCGCGCCGCTTGGCCCTCGCCGCCGCCGGCAGCCTGACGCCGTGTCTGCTCGTGACCGATCCGCGCGCGCCCGGCGCCGGTTCGACCGCCACCCGCTGGCGCATCGGCCCGCGCGCAAGCGCGTCCCATCCCTTCGACGCGGCCGCGCCCGGCGCCTGCCGCTACACC
>CAXMLT010000638.1:0-3662 GCA_964194245.1 uncultured Hyphomicrobium sp. | reverse complement strand
GCCGAGAAGCGCGACCACCGCAAGCTCGGCCGGGAGATGGACCTCTTCCATTTCCAGGAGGAGGCGCCGGGTTCGGTGTTCTGGCACCCGAACGGCTGGACGCTGTTTCAGACGCTCATCGCCTACATGCGGCGCAGGCTCAGTGCCGCGGGCTATTTCGAGGTCAATTCTCCCGACATGATGGAGAAGCATTTCTGGGAGCTCTCCGGCCACTGGGAGAACTACCGCGAAATGATGTTCGTCACGGAGCTGCCCGACGAGCGCGTGTTCTGCTGCAAGCCGATGAACTGCCCCGGCCACGTGCAGATCTTCAAGCACGGGCTCAAGAGCTACCGCGACCTGCCCTTGAAGCTCGGCGAGTTCGGCAAGGTGCACCGCTACGAGCCGTCGGGCGCCATGCACGGGCTCCTGCGCGTGCGCCACTTCACGCAGGACGACGCCCACATCTTCATCACCGAGGACCAGCTCGAGGAGCAGTGCCTGGAGGTCAACGACCTCCTGCTCTCGATCTACGAGGACTTCGGCTTCAAGGACATTGTCGTGAAGCTGTCGACCCGGCCGGAGAAGCGCGTCGGCTCGGACGAGCAGTGGGACCACGCCGAAGCCGTGATGGCCAAGGTGCTGGCCGAGATCGAGAAGCGCGGCAAGGGCCGCATCAAGACGTCGATCAACCCGGGCGAGGGCGCCTTTTACGGCCCGAAGTTCGAGTACGTCCTGAAGGACGCCATCGGGCGCGACTGGCAGTGCGGCACGACGCAGGTCGATTTCAACCTGCCGGGCCGGCTCGGGGCCTTCTATATCGACGAGCACTCGGAAAAGAAGACGCCCGTCATGATTCACCGCGCCATCTTCGGCTCGCTCGAGCGCTTCACCGGCGTGTTGATCGAGAACTTCGCCGGCCATTTCCCACTGTGGCTCGCGCCGCTGCAGGTCGTCGTGGCGACGATCGTGTCGGACGCGGACAAGTATGCGCAGGACGTGCTGGCGCAGGTGACGGCCGCCGGCCTGCGCGCCGAGATCGATCTCCGCAATGAGAAGATCAACTACAAGGTGCGCGAGCACTCGCTCGCCAAGGTGCCGGTGATGCTTGTCGTCGGCAAACGCGAGGCGGAGGAGGGCAAAGTCTCGATCCGACGGCTGGGCTCGCAGGATCAGACGGTGATGCCGCTCGCCGAGGCCATCGCGGCCTTGCGCGATGAGGCACTGCCGCCCGATTTGAAGCGCGCCGAGGCCGGCGCGGTCGACAAGGCAGCGTGAGGTAGACTCGCCTTAATACCCGCCACCGAGCACGCTCGCCCGTCAGAAGTTGCCGCCCAGGGCGCCCCCGACCAGGTCGACCACCGAAGGCTGGCCGCGATAGCGCCCATAGCGCGCACCCATCGCGGTGCCGCTCCCGATGGTCGCCGGCTCGACCGCCTCGACGGGCGCCAGATGGTCGTGCCCGATGTCGATCTCGTCCCACTTGCCCTCGAGCGCCTGCGTGATGCGCTTCTCGTGGCCGTAGATGTCGCCGAAAGTGCGCACCTTGCCGTCATCGCCGACCCACGTCGTGAAGTAGACGAGGTGCATCGGGATCTTCTTCTCGATGACGATCTCGTTGTTGCGCGGGCCGTCGCTCATCGTCTGCTCGACCTTGGCGGCGTCCCAGCCCTTGTCCTCGGCGAGCACGAGCTCGGCCATCTTCATGGGGTTGCGCAGGCGCAGGCAGCCGTGGCTCAGCGTGCGCTGCGATTGCGCGAACATCCACTTGTCAACGGTGTCATGCATGAAGATCGTGTGTTGGCTCGGGAACGTGAACTTGACGACGCCCATCACGTTCTTGCGGCCCGGCGGCTGCACCACCTCGTAATTCTTGATGTCGGCCGTGCGCCAGTCGATTGAGCGGTAGTCGAGCGTCTGGCCGTCCTTGGTCTGCAGCTCGAGGTCGTACTGGCGGAACATGCTCCCGCCGCGCAGCAGGTTGGGCTGCAGCTCGCGCACCTTGATCGATTCCGGCACGCGCCACATCGGCTTGAACACGATCGTCTTGAGGTTGCGCGAGAAGATCGTGGTCTGCTTGCCTGTCTCGCCGACGACGATGCGTTCCGAGTGGATGACCTTGTCCTCTTTGTAGAGGTACACCATGAACTCGGGGACGTTGGCGAGGATGTGCACCGCACCGAGGTCATCCGGCATCCACCGCCACTCTTCCATGTTGGCGAGCAGCTTCTTGGCGAGCGGCTTGCCGCGATTGGCGAGATAAGCCTGACGCAGCTTCTCGAACTGCGGCTGCTTGGGATGGACGCCGCGCAGGTAGGCGTCGGGCGCGTCCGCAGCCGTGACCGCGGCGAACACAACCTCGGGGTCGAGGAGCTGCGGCTTGCGGTCGAACTGGGAGGTCAGCAGGATCGTCGGGTCGATGATGCGTCCGCCGCGGGCGAAGCGCGCATATTTCAGAACCGCGAGCGAGATGGCGACCTCAGCATCGGCGACCTCGGCCGGGCTCAAATTGGCCATGGCTGCATCGGCGATGTGGGGAAGCGCGAAGTCGCCGGCGTCGAGACCCCAGTCGCCGGCCTTCATCAGCTCGGCGAAAACGGCCCCGCCCTTCGGCGTCAGGCCGCCGGCGCCGACCCAAAGCGGTGCGTGGCCGGCGTTGTAATAGTCTGAGAGGACCGCGCGCTCCTTGATCTCCTGGGCGGAGCCTTCGGTCGGCAGAGCGGCAAGCTTGTCGCGCAGCGCCGCCGTGATCGGATCAGACGGCATCGCGGCGGCGGTAGGCGGCGTCGTTGGGGTCTGCTGCTGCGGGGCAGGGCTTGTGACGCCCAAGTGCGGAGACGGCGCCATTGCCGGATCGGTCGCGACCGGCTGATCGGCCGGTGCCGCGGCGAAGGCGCCTCCGGCCGATAGGGCAACGAGAGCGAAGCCCAGCGCGATGGCGTGCGAGCGAATCATTCCCCCTCCGAACATGAGAAACGCACGCTACCTGAGCCGCCCGTCTCTCGCCAGCCGCCGGATATATCGAAAGATTGTGGCTGTGGCCGATCCGCCAGAGCGAGCTAGCCGCGGCCGCGATAGGGCGCGACGCCTTGGTCGGGCAGCCAAATGCCGGCTGGCAGCGTCCCCGTCTGCCAGAACACGTCGATCGGCATGCCGCCGCGCGGATACCAGTAGCCGCCGATGCGGAGGTAGTGCGGCTCGATCAGCTCGACGATGCGCTTGCCGACGGCGATGGTGGAGTCCTCGTGGAACGCCCCGTGGTTGCGGAATGAGGCTAGGAACAGCTTCAGCGATTTCGATTCAACGAGCCAGTGCTTGGGCGCGTAGTCGATGACGAGGTGCGCGAAATCGGGCTGACCGGTCACCGGGCACAGGCAGGTGAACTCGGGCGCGGTGAAGCGGGCGACATAGTTGGCATCAGGGTGAGGATTTGGCACGCGCTCGAGCGTCGCCTCGCTCGGCGTCTCCGGGATCTTCGTGGCGGACCCCAAGATCGTCACCGGTAGTTCCTTCTTTCCCATCGAGTTGGCCCCCTCACCCTTTCCGACACGCGACTTGCGGGGCTTCGCCGGCAAGATCGCAGCGGAAAGCCCTCTCCCCGCAGGGGAGAGGGAAAGTGGAGTCGCTTTCCGGTCCAGCGCCGATTGACGCAAACGCAACGTCATCCCCTCTCCCCTCTGGGG
>CAXMLT010000637.1:0-3466 GCA_964194245.1 uncultured Hyphomicrobium sp. | reverse complement strand
TTGACCGTGATGTTCGGCCACTTCTGCGAGTACTCACGATTGAGCTCGAGCCACTTCTCCATGCCAGGTGCACTGTCCGGTTTGATGGCGTCTACTGGACATTCGGGCACGCACACACTGCAGTCGATACACTCCTCGGGATGGATGACGAGCATATTCTCGCCCTCGTAGAAGCAGTCGACGGGACACACAGCGACGCAATCTGTGGTCTTGCACTTGATGCATCTCTCATCGACGACGTAGGTCATAAGGGAACTCAGCTCGTTGGCATCCCGCGTTCTCGGATATCCTCACCGGCTCTTTGGGAACGGGCCTTGGTTGAGGGATCGGCGGCGCGACGGGTTGAACCGCAGGGTTCGGAATCTGCTCTGGAATTTCAATCGGTTCCGAGCCTGGTTGGTGAGCGATCTTCATGTGGGATCTCCGTCGTCAGGTTCCGATACGGAGGTTACGAGCGCGCGATAGGTCGCAAGGAGTTCTTGCATCTCATTCAAGATGCTGCCGTGCGCATCCCTCTCCTGCGCGCTTGGATAATACGTGAGCACGCTCTCTCTCGCTTGTTTGAGGCGTGCTGCCTCTGCCGCCGCATAGGCGGTGAGTTCCTGCAGCGCGCTTAGAAATAGGTGATCGTTTGCCGCGTTCTCGTGCCTATCTGGAATGCCGATCCACGGGGCTTCGATCAAGCCGGCGAGTAAGTGCCGATCGAGAAGCGAGAACAGCTCCTTGGCGAATTGCTCTCCGAACGAACTCCAGTATCCGTCGCCAGACGATTGAGCATGGACAAGGAGTGTCGCCAGCAAATTGATGTTCTGAATATCGACCCTGCTCCCAGGACCAACCAAGATGTCGGTGCGGGCGTTGAGAAACGGTAGACCTGAGCGGATCGTAAGTTTGCCGTGCGTCCGTGCCCACCAGGCGAAGGCGCCGTCGAAGTCACTGTAGTGAGCAGCATCGTAGATAACGATGCGCTTGCCGCGGCGGTAATAGTCTGCCGAGACCGTCGTTGCGAAGTCATCGAGCGCGTACTGCCGCAGAGTATCCGAACCCAGATAGAAGCCGATGACATGCAGTGCTGCGTTGCGGCAGCTCAGCCGCCCCGGCGAGCAGACTTGCAGCTGGACATTCCGGTTATTGAAGATCTGGCAACCCGTGTAGTGCTCGATGCCCTCCAGAAGAAGGGTGGCTGCGCGGGCACTACCCACCGGCGGCAGCACCAGGCAAAACTTGGCGGTTGAGCGCCTATACACGTTCCGATCAAGCACCCTGCTTTCGCCGCCCAACGCGTCGATGAGTGGAGCGAACAGATGTTCGTCGCCAAGGCAGTGCAATTTCAGTCCAACCGAGAGCAATCCATGCCGCACGCGCCGCTTCTCACGAGCGAGCGCGTCCACTTTTGCCGGAGCGCGCACACGCAGGGTGTGCAGCAGATGCTCGATGCTAGCGGCGTAGGCCACCGGGATCCCTCCATGCGCGTGGCACTTCGGGCGACAAGCACAATGTGGGTGCGCATCACGCGGCAAAAAAGAGAACGCGAGGTTGAATCGTTGCTCGGCTAGGCCCGGTCAGGGAGAGACGACGATGTCGTCGGCGCGAAGCGTCACATACGGCGTCGACTACTCTGCTGCGCCGGTCTTTACCCGGAAGCAGACGTTGTGAGCAGCGCAGCGTCGGTCCGCAAAGGGCCATAAACCGACAATCGGACTGCCGCGGCGTGCGAGATCGGTCGGAGAACAGCCTGGAGGCCGCTTCACGCGGGGTTAGTGGCGAAGCAATAGCGCGAAAATGAAGCCAATACCTGCTGCGATGGTAACGGCCAGCGGCGCGTTTCGGCGGACCGAGGCGTGGCAATCGAAGCGGGCGGTCTCGAAATCATTTGCGAGCCAACGTAGAAGCTACCGAAAACCAAGCCAGCGACGACGAATGCAGCCACCGCAGCTGTCGAGGCGTTCATGATGGAACAGCTCGGAAAGTGGCTAGCTCCATGCACAGGTGCTGTCTCTTGCGCGATTCGCTATCCCTTTGCAGAAAGGGGGGTCGAAAATATCTCGCAGCCAATAAGCATTGGTCAGCCAGGGCAATATACGGTTGAGGCGCGCCCGTTGCTGCGCAGGAAACTTCCACTTTTCGTTTGGAGCAGCGGCATCTGAGCCGCGGGCAATGTCATGCCAGAGCGGACGGCACATAGTTCGGTGACTTTCTTGCACCCGTTTTCGCTCGTTGGTCTCGACGGAGTGCAACCGGCTGGAACTTACACGATAGAGACCGTTGAGGAGACACTCGACAATCTGTCCTTTGTAGCCTATCGCCGTGTCTCCACCACCATTGTCGTACCCGCCGTGGGTACCCCCACGCGGCAGAGGCAGGTGGTCACCATTGATCCTCGAGACCTGGAGGCGGCCCAAAAAAGGGACGCAGAGATGACGTAGCGGTTATGTGACCCGACGCAGGACCTGGGCCATTCGGGTCGCCGTCGGCGACCGGGGACACGAGAGCTGACCGTAGCTGGGGCGCATACGGGCGCATTCAAGCCGCTGCGGTGGGCCGTCAACTCTTCGCAGCCGCGACGACCTTCTGCCTTCTGCGCGGCTTCGGCCAATATCTCGGCGCCGATCATCGTCAAACACGTTGACGAGGATCGCATTGACTTGCTTGTCGCCTCCCTTGGAATGCTTCTATGGTGGTGTGCCGCACTAAGGCAGGGGACGTGCCATAGCTCAAGAATTGACCAGAAAAGCATTCGGATGGGTCGTTGAGGTCAGCCGGCCCGCCCCCCACGTTGCTTTGCAATTCAACGTCGCCGAACCAGTCAAAGCTCAAGCGGTCGAGGCAGTTCGCCGCCGTATTCCCGAAGCCGCCGCAGGGAAGGTGGAGGCCAAGGCTGCACTAACCAGCCATACTGTTTATGGGTTGCTGCGCATGAAGCGCGGCCAAGTGGTGCAGATCACGTGACTTCACGTAAGAAGCTTAAACGGCAAGCCGCCCTGGGTCAGTTGCGTGCCTTGATCTGGTCTCTGACACAAGCGATCACGGAGCCGTAATGGCCAAAGGATCAGAAGGCCAGAAGCCCTCCCTAGTAGCCCCCAACCCACCCGCCAAAGTTATCGAAAGCTGGGACAATGAGGGTGGCGCTCCCAGCACGGGCGGCCGATCCCGCAAGAAACGGAAGAACGAGAAGCCCACCTTCGGCGACTTCCTGGAGCACCCGGGCTCAGTCGGCGAAATGCACTTTTCATATGAAAACCGCAAGAAGCCGCGCTAGACTAGCTGGCCTCGTCTCAAGGGCTTAATTGGCGAACGGTTCGTCTCGCCGATGGTTAATTCCTGCCGTTTCCGCACCTTTTCTTGTCATCATTCGTTATTCGTTATTTGTTGCACCGGTTCAGAAGTAAAATTGGAAATAAAAGCTCGGGTGTCCTTGTAAAAATACGTTTCGGCACTATGTATACTCTGTCTCTTATACACATCT
>CAXMLT010000636.1:0-2996 GCA_964194245.1 uncultured Hyphomicrobium sp. | reverse complement strand
CGAGAAGCGAGATCGGCAGCGGCTCGTCCTGCAGCTCGCGCGCGATCAGCATGGGTATGACAACGGCGTCCTTATTGGCGGGTGCCGCGGCCGCATCCTTAGGCGCAGCTACTGGGGCGGCGTCCTTCGCCCCAGGTGCCGACGGCGCACCCGCTTCCGCCGGGGCCGCGCTCGCAGGCGGCGCGTCCTCGCCCCACGCCGCCTGCGACCCAATCGGCAGCTCTGGCGCCATCGCAAACCCAAGCGCCAACCCACAGAGCGAGATCAGGAATCTTCCGCCTTCGAGCCGCATTGCCGCCTTGGTCCCTGCCATCAGGTTCAACTCCTCCCGCCGAGAGCGCCGACTTACGTCTCTCTCGGGTGGCATGTTATTATGTTGCACTAAAAGGTGCCCGACGGCGGCTTTGTCAAGGTTGCCTGCAGCTACTCTCGGACTTGTGACCTCTCCCGGCGCGAGGGGCCGCCACAAGCCCCTTGCAAAACCAACACTGATCGGCACACGTAACCTAATAACACAACGGAACCGCAAGTCTCCATCAAGAGAGGCGCGTGCGCTGCAGAGGAAACGAGTTGACCGTTAATCGTATCTTGGCCGCCCTGGCGCTCATGTTGCCGACGGCCGCTCTCGCAGGGCCCAAGGCCATCGTCTTCCCCTTCGATCTTATCGACGAGAGCCAGCTGCAATACGAGATCGGCGTCATGCCGAAGGGGATCTCCGCAGAGGAAAAGCGCCGGCTCGCGCTCATCACCGACGAGCTGACGAAGGAGCTGAAGGGCGGGGGCCGCTACGAGGTCATCGATCCCGCGCCAATCGCCAAGGACATCGACGACAAGGCGCCCATGTACAAATGCAATGGCTGCGAGGACGGCCTCGCCAAGAAGGCCGGTGCCGAAGTCGCCTTCATCGGCACCGTGCGCAAGGCCTCCGACGTTCTCTTCACAGTCAGCGTCTATATCCGCGACGTCGGCCAGGAGAAAGTGACGCGTCAGGCCTCGAGCGAGATCTATGGCAATACGGACGCCATGTGGTTGCGCGCCGTGAACTACATCGTGCACAAGCGGCTGTTCCCGGAAGGAGCCTCGCAATGATCGATCGCCGCAGCGTTCTCCTCGCCGGCGGAGCCGCCCTCGCGGGGCTGAGCTTGCCTCGGCCTCTGCGCGCGGCCGATGCGATCGGCACGCTCCGCGTCGCGTCGTTGAAGTTCGGCTCGCTGAGCTGGGTTCTGGAAACGATCAAGGCGGAGGGTCTCGCGGAGGCAGCCGGGCTCAAACTCGTCGTCATCGATGTCGCCACGAACCAAGCCGGGCCCGTCGCGCTGTTGTCGGGCGCCGCCGACATCATCGTCAGCGACTGGACCTGGGCGCTGCGGCAGCGGGGGCTGGGCGAGCATTTGAAGTTCGCACCCTATTCGTCGGCGCTGGGTGCGGTGATGGTGGCGAAGGATTCCCCCATCGCGCAGCTCGCCGATCTGCAGGGCAAGAAGCTCGGCGTCGCCGGCGGCGCCATCGACAAGAGCTGGCTTTTGCTGCGCGCCTACTCGAAAAAGACCTTTGGCAAGGACGTCGCCCAGACGGCCGAGCCCGTGTTTGGCGCCGCACCACTGCTGACAGAGGAGATGCGCAGCGGCCGCCTCGACGCCGTGCTCAACTTCTGGACCTATGCCGCGCGTCTTTCAGGTGCCGGCTACCGCAAGCTTATCGGCATGGACGAGGTTTTGAAGGCGCTCGACATCAACCCGGTACCCTCGCTTGTCGGCTTCATCTGGCGCGAGGAGACGGAGGCCAAGAACGGCCCGGCGATCGCGGCCTTCCTCGATGTGGTCGCCAAGGCCAACGCAATCCTTGCGAAGTCCGATCCCGCCTGGGACCGTATCCGCAACCTCGTCAAGCCCGAGAACGACGCCGAGTTCGCCGCTATCAAGACCTACTACCGCGAGGGTATTCCGCCGCCGTGGTCGGCCGCCGACACGCGCGCGGCCGAGAAGCTCACGCAAGTGCTGACTAGCGCGGGTGCCGCAGAGCTGATGGGCGGGGACACGCGTTTCGATCCGAAGCTCTTCCATGCTGCAGGCAGTTAAGGCTCCCGCCCACGGCATCAGGCTGGGGCGCGTTGGGTGGTCGCTCGCCTCGCTGGCGGCTCTCATCGCGCTGTGGGAAATCATCGCGCTGATCGCCGCGAGCCGCTATCTGCCGGGCCCGCTGGCGGTCGTCGAGGTCATGGCGCGCGAGGCCAAGGCGGGCGAGCTGTGGGGCAACATCGGCGCTACGCTTTCGCGCGTCGCCTTCAGCTTCGTCGTCGCGATGTGCATTGGCTCCGCCATCGGGATCGCCCTGGGGCGCAATCCGCGCGCCGACCGCTTCTTCGATACCTGGTTGATTTTCTTTCTGAATTTGCCGGCCCTCGTCATCATCGTGCTTTGCTACATCTGGTTCGGTCTAACCGAGGTCGCGGCCATCACCGCGGTCGCCGTCAACAAGATCCCCAACGTCGCCGTGACCATGCGCGAGGGCACGCGCAACCTCTCCAAGGACCTGGAGGAGATGGCGGCGATCTACCGCTTCGGGTGGTGGAAGACGCTGCGCCACGTCACGCTGCCCCAGCTCGCGCCCTACTTTGCCGCGGCCTCGCGCTCAGGCCTGGCGCTCGTCTGGAAGATCGTGCTGGTCGTCGAAGCCTTCGGACGCTCGGACGGCGTCGGGCATCAGCTCAACATCGCCTTCCAGCTCTTCGACGTGCCCATGATCCTCGCCTATGCGCTGGCTTTCATCATCGTCGTGCAGATCATCGAAATTGCGATCCTGCAGCCGCTCATCGCAAGGGCGAACAAATGGCGCCGGTGAACCGTCCGTTGTCGGTCTCGATCGAGAGAAAGGTGTTTCCCGCGGTCGGCATGCGCGGCGAGATCGCCGTCCTGAAGGACATCAATTTCACGGTGCAGCCCGGATCCTTCGTCGTCATCACGGGTCCCTCGGGCTCGGGCAAGTCGACGCTGCTC
>CAXMLT010000635.1:0-2616 GCA_964194245.1 uncultured Hyphomicrobium sp. | reverse complement strand
CTCCTGCTCTTGGTATTGGAATCACGCACGCGACAACACCCATCAGGTCCTGGGGTGAAATGGATTGAGCTGTTCCTCGGAAAGTGGACCGTCGCGCAACCCGAGCATTACGGGCACATCGTACAAGCGGCCTGGTGCGAAGCGGGGATAGAAATGCCGTAACCCAGGAACGATCACCCTGACAACGGGGACCTCGATGTCTGGGCGCGTCTGATCGAGGACAAGGAAATCGAGACCATGTTTCCTCGTAAGGTCAACGCAGGCCATGACCTGATCACGCTTGTCGAGCTCGTTAAACTTGGAGGACGCATAGGACAGCTTTGTCGAACCGCCGGCCGGTGTCAGATAGGGATGGTCCTTCAGTCGAAACGCTGGTGGCGAGCCTGAGCCGTGATAGTCCAAGCCCTCGGGGCTGCGCCCTCCCATGAGGCCGATAGAGAGAAACTGGCTGAGCTCGGTCATCGCGCGCAAGAGCGCTATCTGGGGATCAAAGTGCGCGCCCGATCCGAATTCGATGCGGTCTTGCGAGTCTACCACCCAGTGCGTGAGCGCCACGTAGCTCGGAATACCGAGATCGCTCGTGATGTCGAGAACCCAAAGGCGGCGTCCGGTCTCGGCAAGTTGGACCCGAAGGTCGCGGATGTAGGGATCGTCGAATTGGTCGAGATCGACTTCCGTCCTCTGAGACCGAGTGTACCACCAAATCGCGTATGAATCGCGCTCCACAAGCTCGAGGAACCCCTGCACGATCCCTTCGCCCAGCGTATTGCCGGCGGCGCAGCCGTTGGAGTCCGCCGGATGCTGATTGCGGTCCGGGTAGGAAAAATACGAAATACTCGTGGGAAGGTATTTGAAATGACCATCGCGAAGCGACCAGGCTGGCGACCATTCAATTTGGGTGGTGGGATCCAAGTGAACCAGCGGCGTATGGTGATCGCACTGATCCCCCGCCTGCGAATGATCCGCCCGAAGTTGCGCGTCGCTGAACAGCAAGACGTCATTGGGCAGGATGGCCTCTTCAACTGAAAAATCGGCGAACCGACGTGCAACTCTGATTTCGTCACCCTGGAAGATCCCGGAATACCGCTCGATTGCCTCCATGAGTGCACTTGCTTCGCCCTGCTCGGCGCTACTTCCCTTGCCGAAGCTGCCCCCACTCAGCCCAGCTCTGAGCTCATCGACGGTCTGTGGCTGGGAAGAGAAGTTGTGAGTGGCGAAGTAGTTGGTGTTCATCGGCAGATCGGCCTCGATGCGTTCGAGACGCGAGACCACGCCGGTGAGGGGGCTTACGTGCTTGCGAAAGCGTGCAACCGTTGCCGACGGCGCAACCGATCGATACCCGCCACTCGTCATCAGCAGCTTGCCGCCGCGACTGATCTCGACGGGGACCGGCGCACGACGAGGGTCCCGCAGGCGAGGCTCTCCGCAGCTTGGACATTGCGGGCGCGCGGCAACATAGTGCCGCATGATAGCCGAGCCGAGCAAATCGAGGCTGATCGCGTGATCTCGCAAATCGGTGCGGAACTCGGTTGCAATCGCTTTGGCAATCTCCAGAGCCGCGAGCTGGATTGCGCTCTTCCCAAATACGTCTCGCAGGAGCGGAGATGGAGAGATGCAATCAGCCCGTTGACGATCGAGGAACGCCTTGATCTCCCGGTTCCGCTTCATGCGGTCGGCGAGACACGTCCAGCAGGCGCCTTTACCGGGACTGAAGATCGGGCCGACGAGGGGAAAGATGCCGGACGGCTGAACGAGCAGCCACGGCTTCTGGTCCGACAGTTGACGCTGGTTTATCTTGTCCAGGCGCTTTTCGAGATAGTCGTTCACGAGCACGACTTTGAGATCGCCGGAGCGCCTGACGACCCGAACGCCAAGTTCGGTGAGCGCGGCACCAAGTTCGCGCGCGCCGCCTACATCCAGCGCTTCGATCCGAACCGCGATTTTTTCGAGATTCTTTTGCGCAGCTTCGGGCAGCAGGCCAAGGCTGGCCCAGTATGCATCCGCCTTGCCGTCGGCGCCCTTTCGCATGACGATAAAGCGCTGGTCGAAGAGCCTCTTCAGCGCCTCTTGGATCTTCTCAGGCGGAAAATTGCGCTCAAGCTTACCTGCGAGCGACTTTAGAGGAGTCCCCGCTACTATCTCTGAGGCGAGGGCGCAATAAAGCGCGCCGTAAAGAAAAAACTTCCTGTGCTCCGAATAAAGGCACACGACATCGGATTGCACCAAATACACGGTAAAGTTCGGCGCGAATTGCGGAACCTCGCCGACATCGTGGAAGTCGTGCACTATCGAGATACTCTCGAAATCGTTGGGGTGCGCCAGCCCACCTCAACCGTCATCGCGATCCAGTCCGGCCGCACGCACGCATCAAGCTCTCGTGGGTTCGCCCAACCTCAGTAGTCCCGGTTCCGGGATTGTCAACCGGGCAGGCAGGCTCCGCACCACCAGAACGGACAACAGCCGCCACAGCCTCCGCAGCCTCCGCAGCCGCAGCCTCTGCAGCCCCTGCAGCCTCGACACCCTCTGCAGCCTCTACAGCCTCCACAGCCGCCGCACCCGCGGCGGACCTGTTGGATCTGCGACTGGGCAGTAAGCGCTGCGCCGACCCCACCTTCC
>CAXMLT010000634.1:0-3233 GCA_964194245.1 uncultured Hyphomicrobium sp. | reverse complement strand
AATTCCTACCAACTCCGCGACGGCACCTGCTGGCGGCTTTGGATGTTGCCAGGGTTAGGATGCTTTTTCTCGTAGCTGTCTTTTGGTCCTCCGGGCAGTTTCGCTGGTCCTGTCGGACCCACGTCGTCGCAAATTCTTGTGTCAGCTGTATCGTCCTGCGGTCCAGAGGGACCTGTTCCCGATCCAGCGCTTCCGCCCAGTCCATGGCTCAGGCCTTCGCCGCCCTGCCCCTTGCGACCTGGCAACCAGCTTTTCAGTTTTGTGCGGGCAGGCTCTCGGTTAGCCATGGCTTCCTCCATCGCATTCGCCCGTGAGCAACGTTGCGGGTAAGCAGCAGTTCCGCCGGGCATCGAGGCGACCTTGCAGCCCTTCGGTTAGCCGCCAGCCGTCCTGGCACGGAAGTGCGTTTTCCCCGACGGGTCGGGAGCAAAGCTTTGGCGGTCAGGCACTCTCTTCGCCGTGATCTGAGTTGCGTAAAAGTGGTTAAGCAGCGTTTGAGGTCGAGAAATAATTAGGACCGCATACTGACGGTATGCGCGCTGTTGGCAGTGTTGTCCTCGTATTTGCACTCTTAGTCTTCGACCTTGTGCACAACAATGGTCACTGGCTGAGCGTTGCCAACGATCTCTTGCGCGAAGTTAGAAATGACTTCTACGGGTGAACGCGATGTTAGACGCGCAAAAACAACTGCAAGAAGCCGACCGCACTATCACAGGGTGGCGGAGCACCATCGCGAGGCAGAAGCGGCGCATCGTTGAAATGCAAAAGGGCGGCTACAGCGCCGCTGGAAGCATCACGCTCTTGCGCGAGATGGAAGCCTCGCTAAATTCGATGCGCCGTGACCGAGATGCGATAGCACGCAGGATGGAGCGGCATCGGAGGCTGATCCGGGCCACGGAATTGGTCCGTTCCGCTTAGGCGTCGATCACGCGACGGGCTATCGGATTCAGACGCCGCGGATCACGCTCGCCCTTGTCGGCCGCCGCCGTGATACGATTGGCCAGATGACAACATTGTGCGCGCCGGTTTTGATTTCCACCTCTAGGCAACACCCTCGTTCTGCAAGCGCATGACGACGCCCTAGGCTTGGATCACGTTCGACGCCCTTACCGACCTCCGCCGTGTTCCTATTCTGCTGCAACGGCGGGCTGGAAGACCGGAGCAGGCTCGATCAATGGGTCGGTGGCGCGTATTGACTTGCCCTCGAAGATGGCGCCCTGCTCCATTACAAGCGCCTGGTGGTACACGTCACCCTGCACCCGGCTGGTCGATTGCAGGCTGACCCGCAATCCGCGTACTGAACCCATCACCTGTCCAAGGAGAACCACGTCCTCGCCAGCGACATTGCCGGCGACGTGCGCCTGCTCTCCGATCACGATGCGGACTCCCGTAATGTCACCCTCTATCTCGCCATCGACCCGCAGTTCTCCTTTTGAAATGAGGTCACCGCTAATGGCGAGGTCTGGTCCGATAAAAGACATCGACCGATCATTGCGCGCGACTGCGCTGGTCGAGGGCGGAGGATTAGTCGTTTGGGGGTTGGATTTATTGAAATTCGGAAGCATGGTCACCTCACGGCATTACGAACTTCGAATTGGCAGCGGCCGTTAACAGCCACGCCACTCCGAAACTCTGCCCCAGTACGAACGCGGCAAGCGCAATCGCAGTGCAGGTCGCAACAAAGCGGCGTGTTCGCTGTTTTTCCTGCTGGCGAACGACGGTCTCGTCTTCGCACCATTTAAAGTTTTCACCGGTGAACACGAGTTCCAAGCGTGCAGGCGAGCGCGATGATTTCGAGAACATTAGCGTCCTCCAAGCACCCCACTTCACGGTTTTGGTCTTGCCCTCGCCAACAGTATAAGGGAACGACAAAATCGTTCTTCAAAAACCTTGCGCTGTACGTGTCGGATTTGCTTTCGCGTGGCGAAAACATCACCAATTGGCCCAAGTGGTTGGCTTTCGGCGGGCGAAGCGCGAAACGCGTTCGACATTTTCTCTAACTTGGAGCGACCGCAGTTGACGATCCGGCTGCGTCGCCGGGCGATCGCCCCTTCGCGTTCCAGAAGTTGAATGGCTACTGTCACCCCCCCGGTTGCCGCACCGCGAGCATCATGGCCAAGAACTCATGCGTGAGCGGCAGCTCAGGTGATCTGATGCGATCCTGAGCCATCAACAGCCAGCGCGCCAAGCGTGCCAACGCGGGCGCCACGTGGCGGGGATCTCGTTACCTCTCTTGGCCGACGTAGCCGTCGCTGTTCTGATGGGTGGCCCAGGCCTCGTCCAGGTCGCATCTTGAGACGGCCGGACTCGGCTACCGCGGCAAAAACCCCGGCTGGGTCAAGGTGAAGTGCCGCGCCTGGGGTGCGGCGAATAAGGATCGCCGCGAAATGTTTTTGAAAACGTCGAGCCGGACGGCCATTGCCGGGCTCGGGGCTTTGATCGCTGGTGTCCGCTACGCAATTTTCGCGAGGATGCGCCCGTTTTTATCAGCGATCTCAAGCCAGAGTTGGCCAAGGCCATCTTCGCTTATGATCTCCGCTCTTGCACGGTGCGCACAAACAATCGCTACGCGCAGGTTTGCAAGTTCGAGCCCCACCACATCAGGCTCTACCGTACCCTCCATGTGAACATGAAAGAAATAGCGCGGCATGGCCGCGGTAGGTTACCCGGGTCGCGAATGTCGAAACATACACTCAAAAGGCTTGTGCGCCGCGTCGAGGGGCCTTCAGCGGGGGCGCTATATACCGGACAAGTGGGAAGCGAGGCTTAAGCAGTTGGGGCGCGGGGCAATAGGTCAAACGGCCCATTTCACTGCGAGGACGAGGAACCTGGAATCTCAGGCTTCGGCGGAGGCGCAGCATCGGGCTCTTGATCAGTCTTGGAGGGCATTTCGCCTTTGATGGCTTTCATGGCCTCCTGATAGTGGCGTCGCGCTTCGTCCATGTGCTTCTTGGCTTCATCATTGCGAAGGAAGATCGAGTTCTGAGCCGCGCTCCGCAACTCGTTCTCCAGATCCCAGAGCGATTTCAGAGCCGGATGAATGTCTTCCAGTATTCCTGCCATGGGGATCACCGCTGTTTGAGGCGAAATTCAAATACGTAACGGGCAATTTGTTCACTGGTTCCCTGCCAGTCAGCGGGGAAGCGGGCCGTGGTGATCGGACACAGAGCCTATTCCATGACGCGGAACCGGGAAGCGTCCTGCGGCTGTTTCGGGTGGGGACTGCGCAGAGC
>CAXMLT010000633.1:0-3995 GCA_964194245.1 uncultured Hyphomicrobium sp. | reverse complement strand
CGGAGATGTGTATAAGAGGCAGTCCTGCGTCCGCTCGAGGAGATCCCCCTCGGGCGCGCTCTCGCCGCGCCCGGCGGGGGGTCTTTTTCCCCCGCCTCAAGCAGGGCCTGGGCAAGACCTCATCGAAGCTCTCCGACGGCATCGGCGGGCTCTTCACCAAGCGCAAGCTGTCGGGCGAGATGCTTGACGACCTCGAGGACGTGCTGGTCGAGGCCGACCTCGGTCTAGACACTGCCGAGCGCATCATCGCGACGCTGCGCAAGGGCCGCTACGAGAAGGGCATCGGCGAAGACGACGTGCGCGCGGTCTTGAAGGCGGAGGTTGAGCGCGCGCTCGCCCCCGTCGCACGCCCGCTCGAGGTCGACGCCGCGGCGAAGCCGTTCGTCATCCTCGTCGTCGGCGTCAACGGTACCGGCAAGACCACGACGATCGGTAAGCTCGCCGCTCGTTTCCGTCGCGAGGGCAAGAGCGTGATGCTCGCGGCCGGCGATACATTTCGCGCCGCCGCCATCGATCAGTTGAAGATCTGGGGGGAGCGGACCGGCTCCGAGGTGGTCGCGGGTGCGGTCGGTGCCGATGCGGCGGGTCTCGTGTTCGATGCCGTGAGCCGGGCGCGCGACGGCGGCGCCGACGTGCTGCTCGTCGATACGGCCGGACGGCTGCAGAACAAAGAGGGGCTGATGGAGGAGCTGGCGAAGGTCATTCGCGTGATACGCAAGGTCGAGCCCTCCGCCCCGCACGCCGTGCTCTTGGTGCTCGACGCCACCACGGGCCAGAACGCGCTTTCCCAGGTCGACGTCTTCCGTGACCGCGCCGGCGTCACCGGCCTCGTCATGACCAAGCTCGACGGCACGGCCCGCGGCGGCATCCTGGTCGCAATCTCCGCCAAGCACGGGCTGCCGGTGCATGCCATCGGGGTGGGGGAGGGCGTTGACGATCTTCAAGCTTTCGATGCTGGGGATTTTGCCGAAGCCATCGCTTCGTCCAACTGAGGCACCATACGCAAACTCCGGATGGACCATGGGCAATCAAGAATTGTTAGGAAAAGAAGGATGATCTCGGGCACATGAGCGCACTGAAGCGATTGATGCCTTTCAATGCCGAGCAGACGGTCAACATCCTGAGCGAGTTCGGACCGCTCGTGCTGATGTTCATCGTCAATGCCATGAACGGCATTTTAGCGGGCACGTGGGCACTCATCATCTCAACGGGCTTCGCGATCGTGGCCATGCGGATCGTGCTGCGGCGCTTACCCGTGTTCCCGCTGATCGCCTCGACCGTGACGGTGGTGTTCGGCGGCCTGACGATCATCACCAAGGACCCGATGTGGGTGCAGATCAAGGTGACGATCTTCAACCTGATGTTCGCGGCCTTCCTGTTCGGCGGCCTCTGGTTCAACCGCAACTTCTTCAAGTACGTCTTCGAGAAGACATTCCACTACAGCAAGGAGGGCTGGGACAAGTTCACCTGGAACTTCGCCTGGTTCTTCGTCTTCACCGCCTTCGCCAACGAGTTCGTGCGCCTCACCTTCAAGGACGAGCAGGTCTACAACCTGCTCGGCATGGAGACGAATGGCATTGGCATCTGGATCGCGTTCAAGGTCGCGCTCATCATGCCGCTATCGGCGGCCTATGCCTGGTATCTGACGCGCCTGATGCAGCGCTACCGCATCCCTGAGGGAAAGCACATACCCGTGCTGGTAGCCTCCAACACGCCGTCCAATTTGGGCGCTCCGGCGCAATCGGCCCCGGGATCCGCCTCCGATTCCGGCCCGGACGAGGGGCCGGCGGCAACGCGCCCGAAGCCACGCGAGACCAAGCTCGGATAATGCTGTAAATCCGCTCCCAACCGCGTCTCGCCAAAGAGGTGGAACTGGAGCGCCAATCGACGATCGCCTCAGGGCGACCTTTGGGGAAGAGGTAACGAGATGGCAGACGAGACCAACACCAAGGCCACGGAGCCGGCGCTGAAAGACCAGCTGCTGAAGCTCGCCGTCGAGGTCGGTCCGCTGGTCGTGTTCTTCGTGGTCAACGCACGCGCCGGCATCTTCTGGGGCACGGGCGTTTTCATGGGGGCGACCGTCCTCTCCCTCATCGCCTCACGCATCCTGTTCGGGCGCATCCCTGTGATGCCGCTCGTGACCGGCGTCTGCGTCATGGTCTTCGGCGGGCTCACGCTGTGGCTGCAGGACGATCATTTCATCAAGATCAAGCCGACGATCGTGAACGCGCTGTTTGCCGGGGCGCTCTTCATCGGCCTGCTCGTCGGCCAGTCGCTGCTGCGCGTCATCTTCGGCGAGGTCTTTCGGTTGACCGACGAGGGCTGGCGCAAGCTGACGCTGCGGTGGGCCTTCTTCTTCACATTCCTCGCCGTGCTGAACGAGGTCGTATGGCGCTCGTTCTCGACGGATACGTGGGTGAGCTTCAAGGTCTTCGGCGTCATGCCGTTGACGATGGCATTCGCAGTCGCGCAGGTCGGCCTTCTGCGGCAATACGAGCTCCCCGCGAAGTAAAGGCGGCCGTCGCCCGGCGGATCGTCGTTATACGGATACTCCGCCTTCGCAATAACCAGCGCTATTATCTTGCGAATTGTTCTTCGCCCACGTTGGTTTTGCTCTAGACGAATGGCGAAATCTGGTATTTTCTCCAAATCGAACGCTAACCTATTCCATAAAGGCAAAGGTGGGGGCATACGGGGGTCGATGAACCGCGGCAAGCGGTGGTTCGACGTTGCTTCACCTGACCAACGAAAATCATGGCACGGCACAAGGCACGCGAGATGGCGGTCGTCAGGCTGGAGCGATCACCGATTCACTTGCTGCATCGAGCTAGCCAATGCGCCAGCGATGCCTTCCAGGGGGAGGTTGGCGAAGGCGATCTCACACCGCGGCAGTACGCGGTGCTGGTCGCCGTCTCCCAGAATGAAGGTCTGAGCCAGACCCGGCTCGTCGAGAAGACGGGGGTGGATCGCTCGACGCTCGCCGACATCGTGCGCCGCATGCTCAAGAAAGGCCTGCTGCAGCGCCGCCGGACCAAGGACGATGCTCACCGAGGAGGGCTGGCGCATCCTCAAGGCTGCCGACCCGCTGGCAAAGCGCGTCGACGACAAGATCCTTGCAGCTCTTCCCAGCCAGCAGCGCGAACGCTTCCTGCAGGATCTCGCCCTGATCGTCGAGGCACTCGGCAAACTAGAGAGCGAGACCAGCAAGAGCTAGCGCCGCCGCAACGCCGCGCTTCAGGCGGCGTTGGGCAGGAGCTTGCGGTTGATGATCGTCTCTGCGATCTGCACCGTGTTGAGCGCCGCCCCTTTCAGGAGGTTGTCGGACACGATCCACAGGGACAGGCCGTTCTCGACGGTTGCGTCCTCGCGGATACGCGAGACGTAGGTCGCGAACTCGCCGGCCGCCTCGACGGGGGTGACGTAGCCGCCCGGCTCGCGCTTATCGACCACCATGACGCCCGGCGCCGAACGCAGGATCTTGCGCGCCTCCTCGGGCGAGATCGGCTTCTCGAACTCGATGTTGACCGCCTCCGAATGCCCGACGAACACCGGCACGCGCACGCATGTCGCCGTCAGCTTGATCTTCGGGTCGAGGATCTTCTTGGTCTCGACCAGCATCTTCCATTCCTCTTTCGTGTAGCCGTCCTCCATGAAGACGTCGATCTGAGGAATGCAGTTGAAGGCGATCTGCTTCGGAAACTTCTGCGGCTCGATCTCCTGGCCCGGGACGAACATGCCCTTGGTCTGCTGCCACAGCTCGTCCATCGCCTCCTTGCCCGCGCCCGACACCGACTGATAGGTGGCGACGACCACGCGTTTGATCTTCGCGGCGTCGTGCAGCGGCTTCAGGACCACGACGAGTTGCGCGGTGGAGCAGTTCGGGTTGGCGATAATGTTCTTCTTGGTGTAGCCGGCCACCGCGTCGGCGTTGACCTCCGGTACGATGAGCGGCACGTCCTGGTCGTAGCGCCAGGCGGAGGAATTATCGATGACGA